>NZ_JAMZGH010000100.1:0-2648 GCF_024158805.1 Chromobacterium sp. S0633
GAGAAGACTCGAACTTCCACACCCTTGCGGGCGCTAGGACCTGAACCTAGTGCGTCTACCAATTCCGCCACCTGGGCTTCGCTTTGCTGTATTATTTCGCTGCATCTCTGCAACGAGATGCGAATTATAGACATATTCTTGAGGGTGTCAATGGCTAGAACACAAAAAAAACAAAAGACCCTGTCCCTCCGCGAACAGGACCCCTTCCTGGAACGGGAAAAACTTAAATATTCCAATCCCTTGCCGAGCCGAGAGTTCGTTTTAAAAATTCTGGCCGAGCAGGGGGTGCCGCTGTTTCCTGACGAATTAGCGCGCATGTTGTCGATTGCGCGGGCCGAATCTATTTATTTCGAGCGTCGATTGCGGGCAATGGAGCGTGACGGCGAAATCATCATCAATCGCAAAGGCGCGGTTTGCGTTGCCCAAAAGCTGGATCTGATCAAGTGCAAAGTATCCGGTCATCGCGATGGCTACGGTTTTGCCATTCCGGATGAAGGCGAAGGCCAGGGCGGCGATATTTTCCTGCCTGAGCGGGAAATGAAAAAAGCGATGCATGGCGATCGGGTGATGGTCCGTCCGTCCGGCGTCGATCGTCGAGGCCGCCAGGAAGGCAAGATTGTTGAGGTGCTGGACCATGTGGTGACGCGGCTGGTTGGCCGCATCAACCGGGTTCGGGGCGTGTGGGTGGTGACGGCGGAAGACCGTCGCATCAATCACGACATACTGATTGAGCCGGGCGGCGAGGCGGGGGCCAAGGACGGTCAGGTGGTGATGGTGGAAATCCTCCAACACCCGGACGCCTATCGTCAGCCTGTCGGCCAGGTGGTGGAAGTGCTGGGCAACTATGCCGACCCCGGCATGGAGATCGAGATCGCGCTGCGCAAGCACGACCTGCCTCACCAATTCCCGGAGGCGGTGCTGGCTCAGGCCAAGGCGACGCCGAAGAAGGTTCGCAAGAAAGACTGGACCAAGGATCGCGTCGACCTGCGCGATTTGCCCCTGGTGACGATAGACGGCGAAACCGCGCGCGACTTCGATGACGCCGTGTATGCGGAGAAGCAGGGCAAGGGCTTCCGCCTGGTGGTGGCGATTGCCGACGTCAGTTTCTATGTGGAGCCGGGCGACGCCTTGGATCAGGAGGCGCTCAATCGCGGCACTTCGGTCTACTTCCCGCGCCGTGTCATTCCCATGCTGCCGGAAGCCTTGTCCAACGGCATCTGCTCTTTGAACCCGGATGTGGAGCGTATGTGCATGGTCTGCGATATGCAGATCAACGCCAAGGGCGTGGTCAAGCGCTACCAGTTCTATCCGGCGGTGATGCTGTCCAAGGCCAGGCTGACCTATACCCAGGTTTGGGACTGGATCCAGAAAGGCAGCGACAGCCCGCTGTTGCCGCAGATCCAAACCCTGTATTCCTTGTTCAAAGTGCTGCTGGCCGCGCGTAGTCAGCGCGGGGCGATCGAGTTCGACTCGGTGGAGACTCAGATGATCTTCAACGACGCGGGCAAGATTGAGCGCATTGTGCCAGTGGTGCGCAACGATGCCCATCGCCTGATTGAGGAATGCATGCTGGCGGCCAACGTCTGCGCGGCAGATTTCCTGGAGCAGAACGGGCACAAGGCTTTGTATCGGGTGCATGAAGGCCCGACCGAGGAGAAGCTGGAGAATCTGCGCAACTACCTGCGCCTGGTCGGCTTGAGTCTGGGCGGCGGGGAAAAGCCCACGGCCAAGGACTACGCCAAACTGGCGGAACAGATTCATGGGCGGCCCGATGCGCCGGTATTGCAAACCATGTTGCTGCGTTCCATGCAGCAAGCGGTTTATACCCCGGACAATAACGGCCACTTCGGCTTGGCTTACGAGGCTTACGCGCACTTCACTTCGCCGATTCGCCGTTACCCGGACTTGTTGGTGCACCGTTCGATCAAGGCGGTGCTCAAAGGCGGCAAATACAAGCCGGGCAAATGGGCGCAACTGGGCGTGCACTGCTCTATGACCGAGCGCCGGGCGGACGACGCCAGCCGCGATGTCGAGTCCTGGCTGAAAACCTACTATATGCGGGACAAGGTAGGCGAGATCTTCAAGGGCAAGATCTGCGCGGTGACCAGCTTCGGCGTATTCGTGTTGCTGGATGAGGTGTATGTCGAAGGCCTGGTGCATATCTCCGAACTGGGCAAGGACTACTTCCACTTCAAAAAGGACGTCCAGGCGATTGTCGGAGAGAAGAGCGGCATGCAATACCGCTTGGGCGATACGCTGACCGTGAAGGTGATGAGCGCCAATCTGGAAAGCGCTCAAGTCGACTTCGCTCTGGTCAAGGAAGGCGACCTGCAAACCGCCAGGCCAGTGCCCGCGCGTAGCGCCGGCGCGCGCCAGGGCGGTTCGCGCCGGGCTGCCGAGCCTAAGTCTGTAGAGGCAAAACCGCCGGCATTGCCAGCGGCGCCCAAGGGACGAAGCAGAGGGGGGGCTCAATCGCCGGTGTCGAAGCTTGCGGTCAACAAGCCTGTGGCGAGTCCGTCCGCCGCGAGCACGCCGGCGGAGAGCAAGCCAGTAGCGAGCAAGCCAGTAGCAAGCAAGCCAGTAGCAAGCAAGCCAGTAGCAAGCAAGCCAGTAGCAAGCAAGCCAGTAGCAAGCAAGCCAGTAGCAAG
>NZ_JAMZGH010000101.1:0-2581 GCF_024158805.1 Chromobacterium sp. S0633
GCCGCCGGCCGGCCGACGCCGCGGCCGAGGCGGCGCTGGCCGCGCTGCGCCGCGACGGCGTGGAGGTGAAGGTGTGGCAGGCCGACGTGGCGGCGGAAGCGGACGTCGACGCGCTGCTGGCCGAGATCGACGCGACCATGCCGCCGCTGCGCGGCGTCTGCCATCTGGCGGGCGTGGTGGAGGACTGCCTGGTCGGCGACGTCACGCCGGCGTCGCTGGCCGCCACCCTGGCCGGCAAGGCCCGCGGCGCCTGGCTGCTGCATGAGCGCACCCTGGCTTACCCGCTGGAACACTTCGTGCTGTTTTCCTCCGCCGCCGCCGCCTTCGGCGCGCCGGGGCAATCGACCTACGCCATGGCCAACGCCTACCTAGACGCGCTGGCTGCGCGCCGCCGCGCGCAAGGGCTGCCCGCGCTGTCCATCGCCTGGGGGCCGTGGCAGGACGTGGGCATGCTGGCCCGCTCCAGCGCCAACGCCAAGCGGCGGCTCGCGCAGCTGGGCATCGGCCAGATCGAGGCCGAATGCGGCCGCGCCACTTTCGAGATCGCGCTGGGGGCGGACCTGCCGGCCCACCTCGTGCTGCTGCCCATCGATTGGGGGCGCTTGATCGAGCAATGGCCGCCGCATGTGCCGGCCAGCCGCTTCGCCGGCATCGCCACCGCCCAGCCGGGCGCGGGTTCCACCTCCTCGGTCAGCGAGCTGCTGGCGCTGCCGGCGGAGGCAAGACGACATCGTCTGTTCCAACTGCTGGCCGAGGACGCCGCGCTGGTGACCGGCACGCCGCTGGCCTCGCTGGACCCCGAGCGCTCGCTGTTCGACTACGACCTGGACTCCTTGCTGATCACCGATCTGCGCGTGCTGCTGGAAAAGCGTTTCGGCCGCGCGATACCGACCACGGTGATTTTCTCGAATCCGACCATAGCCGCCTTGGCGGACCATCTGGCGCGGACGGTGTTCGGCATGGCCGAGGCGGAGGCGACGCCCGCCGCGCCCGCCGCCGAGCCCGACGCGCCGGCGGACGCCGCGATGTCGCAGGAGGAGATCGTGGAAATGCTGTCCGCGAAACTGAAGGAATTGAATAGAAAGGACGCGCGATGAGCCAGATCGACACGACTGCGCTGATGCGGAACGCGCTGCGCGAGATCGAACGCCTGCAGCGCGAACTGGACGGCGCCGAACAGCGCCGGCACGCGCCCATCGCCGTGGTCGGCATGGGCTGCCGTTTCGCCGGCGTCGACTCGCCGGAGGCGCTGTGGCAGCGGCTGCTCGACGGCGCGGACGGCGTGAGCGAGGTGCCGGCCGAGCGTTGGGACGTCGAGCGCTACTTCGACGCCGACCCGGACGCGAGCGGCCGCATCTACTGCCGCACCGGCAGCTTTTTGGACGACATCGCCTCCTTCGACGCCGGCTTCTTCGGCATTTCGGCGCGCGAGGCGGCGATGCTGGATCCGCAGCAGCGCATGCTGCTCGAGGTGGCTTGGGAGGCGGTGGAGCGCGCCGGCATGACGGCGGCGGAACTGAAGGGCTCGGCCACCGGGGTGTTCGCCGGCGTCATGCATCAGGACTACGCGCACCGTTTCCGCCGGGCGGAGGAGGTCGACCTCTACACCGCCTCGGGCAACGCGCCCAGCGTGCTGGCGGGCCGCGTGTCGCACGCGCTCGGCCTGCACGGGCCGACGCTGACGATAGATACCGCGTGCTCGTCGTCGCTGGTCGCCGTGCACCTGGCTTGCAACGCGCTGCGCGCCGGCGAGTGCGACATCGCCATCGTCGGCGGCGTCAATGTGGTGCTGTCGCCGCTGTCCACCGCCGCCGAATGCCGGGCGCACATGCTGTCGCCCAGCGGCCGCTGCCGCTCCTTCGACGATGGCGCGGACGGCTTCGTGCGCGGCGAGGGCTGCGGCGTGGTGGTGCTGCAGCGGCTCGCCGACGCCGAGGCCGCCGGGCGCACCATAGACGCGCTGATCGCCGGCTCGGCGGTCAATCACGATGGCCGCAGCGCGGGCCTGACGGTGCCTAACGAGCACGCGCAGCGCGAGCTGGTGCGGGCGGCCTTGCGCGCCGCGCGCATCGACGCGTCGCAGGTGAATTATATCGAGGCGCACGGCACCGGCACCGCGCTGGGCGATCCGATAGAGGCGGCGGCGCTGGCCTCCGTGTTCGCCGGCCGCGGCCGCGAGGAGCGCGTGCTGCTGGGCTCGATCAAGAGCAATTTCGGCCATCTGGAAGGCGCGGCGGGGATTGCCGGGCTGATCAAGGCGGCGCTGACGGTGCGCCATGGCGTGGTGCCCGCCACCCTGCATGTGCGCACGCCCAACCGCGGCATCGACTGGGACACGCTGCCGCTGCGCCTCGCGCTCGGCGCGGAACGCATAGACGCCGGCGGCGCGCCCTGCGTCGCCGGGGTCAGCTCCTTCGGCTTCAGCGGCACCAATGCGCACGCGGTGCTGCTCGCGCCGCCGCGCGCGGCCGCCGGCGAAACGGCGGCCGGCGCGGACGAAGGCGCGCAATTGCTGGTCGTTTCCGCGAAATCCGACGCCTCGCTGCGCGGCAACGCGGCGCGGCTGGCCGCCCATCTGGCC
>NZ_JAMZGH010000102.1:0-2510 GCF_024158805.1 Chromobacterium sp. S0633
TCGTAGGCGTGGCTTTGACGGCCGCCTTGCGGGTCCTGGACGCTGATCTGGCGGCCCAGTTTGTCGTAGTCGATCCGGCTGCGGTGGCCGTTGGCGTCGACGCGCTCGGTCTGCCGGCCGAAGGCGTCGTAGCTCGAGCTTGATCCCAGCGCCAGTCCTTCGGCGTCGCGGGTCTGGCTTTGCAGCAGGCCGCGCCGGTCGTAGGCGCTGGTCTGCACGCTGCTGCGCGCGGCGTCCAGCCGCTGCCGATAAGCCACGGCTTCGCCGAAGGCGTTGTAGCGCCATTGTTCGCGTTCGGCTTCCAGCCGGTCGCCGGCGGCGAGGCGTTGGCCCAGGCGGTTGTATTGGCTGGTTTCGAGGCGGTCGGCCTCGCTGCTCTGCCCGCCGGGCAGGCCGCTTTGGTTGCCGCCGTTCAGCGCGGCCAGCGCGCCGGCGCCAAGCCGGGTGGCGTAACGCTGGGTGGCGACGACGTCGCCGAAGGCGTTGTAGCGCACTTCGCTGATTTCGCCCAGGCTGTTGAGGGTGTGGCTGAGGCGGCCGGCGGCGTCGTAGTAGTACAGGGTGCGCGCGCCGGCGCCGCCCTGGCCGTCGGGGCCCAGGCTGGCGGTGCGTTGGCCGCCGGCGTTGTAGTAGTGGCGGGTGCCCCAGCGCGCCCAGACGGCGTCGATTTGCGGGGCGCCGGCGTCGGCGCCGAGCGCGGCCAGCGCTTGGGCGCCTTCGCCGGCCAGTTCTTGCGTCACCCGGCCCTGGCTGTCGTAGCGCTTGAGCTGGCTGCGCGCGTCGTCGCCGGCCTGGCGGGTGACGGCGATCACTTGGCCTTGGCCGTCGTATTGGTAGCGGACGATCAGGCCGCTCGGCCGGTGTTCTTCGCGCAGCAGCCGGTCGGCGGCGTCGTATTGGCGCTGCACTTGGCGGTCGTTGCGGTCGGCCGCCGGGCGCAGCGCGGCCAGCGTGTCGCCGCCGCCGACGCGGGTGGCGTAGCGTATCGTTTGCGCAATGCGGCCTTGGGCGTCGTAAACGGTTTCGTCGAGGTAGCCTTCGGCGTCGATCTGGCCCACCAGCCGGCCGGCGCCGTCGTACAGCTTGCGCGTGCGTTGGTCGGCGCCGTCGCTGGCCGGGCGCAGGGCCTCCAGCGTGTCGCCGGCGCGGGCGCGCTGCGCGTAGCGCACGGTTTCGATCGCGCGGCCGGCGCCGTCGTAGCGGGTTTCGCTCAGATAGCCTTCGCCGTCCAGGCTGGCCAGCAGCAGGCCGTCGCGGTCGTAGTAGCGGCGGCTGACGCGGTCGCCGGCCGGGTCGGCCGTCGGCTGCAGTTGGGCGTCGGACGGGTCCAGTTCGCCGGGCTGGCTCGCCAGCGCCGCCAGTTGTTCGGCGCTCAGCCGCGTGGCGTAGCGGGTGCTGCGGGTCAGCCGGCCGGCGGCGTCGTATTGGTGGCGCTCGACGCCGCCTTCGGCGTCCACGGTCTGGACCAGGCGGCCCAGGCTGTCGTATAGCCGGCGTTCGATGCGGTCTTCCGCCGGATTCGCCGCCGGACGCAGCGCGGCCAGCGACAGCGCCGTCGGGTCGCCGCTCAGCCGGGCGATGTCGATCCGGGTCGCGTAGCGCAGGCTGGCGATGATCTGGTCGTTGCCGTTGTAGCGCCATTCGGTGACGTCGCCGGCAGGGTCGATCTGGCCGACCTTGCGGCCGCGTTCGTCGTAGAGCAGGACGCTGGCGGCGCCGTTGGCGTCGATCAGCCTGACCGGCTGGTGGCGCGCATTGTATTCGCTGCGCGCGGTGCCCAGCGGGCCGCCGGCGTCTTGCTGCACCACGGCCAGCAACTGGCCGGCCGCGTCGTAGCTGCTCACCGTGCTCAGGCCGTTGCTCAGGCTGACCCGGGTCTGCCGCTGCGCGTCCTGGTAGACGGTGGTGGTGGCCACGCCCGCGCCGTCCCGGCTGCGCACCACGCGGTTCAGGCCGTCGTAGAGGTAGTCGGCCAGCACCGCGCCGCTGACGCCGTCCAGCTTCTGCAGCAGATTGCCCGCCGGGTCGTAGACGTAGCGCACGCTGCTGTGCCGACCGTCGGCCACGCCCTTGCCCTCGCCGTCCAGGGTGGCGTAGCGGGTGGTGCTGGCCACCAGGCCGCGCAGGTCGTAGCCGGTGTCGCTGCGTTCGACGCGGGACAGGTCCTGCTTTGCCGCCCAGGCTTGCAGTTCGGCTTCGCCGGTGGCGTCGTCGGCGCCGGCGAACACGCCGCCCTGGTACAGCAGCCGGCTGACTTCGCGGCCCTGGGCGTCGTAGCGGCGCTCTTCCACCCGGCCTTCGGCGCTGAGGCTGAAGCGCAGCCGCAGGCCGCTGGCGTCATAGACGTTGCGCCGGGTGCCGGCGCCGTCGACGGTTTCGCTCAGCAGCTGGTTCTGGGCGTTGTAACGGCGTCGGGTCTGCTGGTTCTGCGCGTCGCGCACGCCGACGCGGTTGCCGGCGGCGTCGTAGTCGAAACGGGCGGTTTGGCCGCGGCCGTCGGTGATCGCGCT
>NZ_JAMZGH010000103.1:0-2378 GCF_024158805.1 Chromobacterium sp. S0633
CCCGCGTCGCGCGCGCGCCGACGCGGGGGCGGCCCAGCGCCGCCATCGCGCGCTCCGCGATCCGCGCGCTCATGCCAGCTCCCGCCGGAAACCGGCCAGCGCATGGCGCGCCACCAGGCTCTTGTGCACCTCGTCCGGGCCGTCGTAAATCCGCCCCGCGCGTTCGTGCCGCCACAGCACATTGAGAATCGTGTCGCCGCTGACGCCCAACGCGCCCTGCACCTGCAGCGCGTGATCGAGCACGGTCTGCGTCACGCCGGCCACGAAGAACTTCGCGATCGAGATGTCGATCTGCGCGCGCTCGTGGCGGTTCTGCAGCCGCGTGGCCGCCTGGGTCACCAGCAGGCGCGCGGCGTCTATCGACGCGCGGCTCTCGGCGATCCAGTTCTGCACCGTCTGGCGCGAGGACAGCAGCTCGCCCGCCGCCAGTTCCCGGCGGCAGGCGCGCCGGCACATGATGGCGAAGGCGCGCTCGCACACGCCTATCCAGCGCGCGCAATGGTGCAGCCGTCCGGTGGCGAGCCTGGCCTGCAGCACGACGAAGCCCTCGCCGGGCTTGCCCAGCATCGCGTCCTCGCCCACCCGGCAATCGTCCAGCACCAGTTCGCCGTGGCTGGCCCAGCCGCAGCCCTCGTCCCCCATCACCCGCAGATTGCGGACGTGGCGGAAGCCGGGCGCGTCGGTGGGCACGATGAAGGTGCTGGTGCGCGCGTGCAGCGGCGCGGCCTCGTCGGTGACGGCCAGCACGATGGCGAAGCCCGCGCCGTCGGCGCCGGACGCGAACCATTTGCGGCCGTTCAGATGCCAGGCGCCGTCCCTGTACACCGCCGTCGTTTTCAGCGAGGAGGGATTCGATCCGGCGGACTCCGGCTCCGTCGCCGCGAAGCAGCTGCGCAGCTCGCCGCGCAATAGCGGCTCCAGCCAGCGCCGGCGCTGCGCGGGAGTCGCGTACTCCAGCAGCACGTCGATATTGCCGGCGTCGGGCGCCTGGTAGTTGACCGCGTAATGGCCCAGCGGCGAGGCGCCCAGCAGCTCGCCCACCTCCACCAGCTCAAGCAGGTTCAGGCCCAGCCCGCCGTCGGCGCGCGGCACCTGCGGCAGCCACAGGCCATGCGCCCGGTTGGCCGCGCGGATGCCGCTCATCAACTGTTCCACGGTTTCGAAATCGCCGTTGGCGAGCGCCGCCTCCGGTTCCGCCAGCGCCGCCTCGACGGCGGCGAATGCCTTGACTCTGGTGTTCATTGTTCTTCCTCGGTTTCCATGTCTGAAACGGCCCGCCGCGCGGCGGCCTCCACGGCGCGCAAGGCGCCGGCCAGCCCGCTGACGAAGGGGGGGCGCATGATGCCGACGTGATCGCCGGGCAGGCGCAGCGGCGTCGCCGCGGCCGGCGCCGCCGCGCGCCAGCCGTCGATGAGCGCGGCGTCGTCGGGCGCGTTCGCCTCGCCGCCCCTGTCCGCGGCCACAATCAAATGCAGCGCGCCGGCATAAGGCGTCGCCGGCGCGTAATCCGTCAGCGAATGCGCGATGAAGGCGCGCACGCGCGCCGCGAACTCGGGCAGGCCAAGCTCCTCCGGCAGCACGCCCGCCGCTATCAAGCGCTCGCGCAAACGCTCCACTCTCCGCGCATCGTCCAGCGCGTCGAATTCATCGGCGTCGAATAGCCGCTTGGCGTCGGCCAGACGCGCGAAGCTGTTGCCGATCTCCGCCATCCAGCGGCTGTTCCGCCAGTCCCGCTTGTGCGGCCGCGCCGCCGGCCCCGGCGGCAGGCTGTCCACGATGGAGACCCAAGCCACCGCCTCGCCCTGGCCGGCCAGTTGCCGCGCAATCTCAAGCGCGACCCAGCCGCCGAAAGAATGGCCGCCCAGGCGATAAGGCCCGTAAGGCCGCACCCGCCGGATGTCGGCGATCAGCGCCGTCGCGATGGCTTCGACGCCGGCCGCGTCGGCCTCGCCGGACCCGGGCAGCTCCATGCCCCATACCGAGAAGTCCTTGGACAGCTCGGCCGCGAGCGCGCGCAGATACGGCACATGCCCGCCCGCGCCCGGCGCGAAGAACAGCGGCGGCGCGTCGCCCGGCGCGGACAGCGCGACGAGCGCGCCGACCCGGACGCCGTCCGCGCCCGCCCCCTCGGTTTCGATGACCCGGGCCTGCTCGGCCACGGTCTGCGCCGTCAACAGACGGGCCACCACCGCCGCGTCCAGGCCAAAGGCCCGGCCGGCGCGGGAGCAGATCCGCAGCATCAGCAAAGAATCTCCGCCCAGCGCGCTGAAATCGCTGTCCTCCGACGGCGGTTCGCGCTTGAGCACGGCCGTCCACAAGGCGCTCAGCTCGCGTCGCAACGCCGCGCCGCTGGGCCGCGCGGCGGCGGGCGCCTTGGC
>NZ_JAMZGH010000104.1:0-2224 GCF_024158805.1 Chromobacterium sp. S0633
CTTGCTGACCGGCGCCGACGGCGCGGCGCTGGACGTCAGCGGCTATCTGCGCCGCCACAGCGGCGTCGACAGCGCCCGCCTCAACTGGGTGATCACCGGCACCAGCCAGAGCGAGCACAACATCATCCGCCGCCAGCAGTACAACGCCTTCGGCGAAGTGAGCAGCGAAACCGACGGCCGCGGCAACAGCACCACCTTTGAATACAGCGCCTTCGGCCAACTGCTGGCCAAGCAAGACCCGCAAACCGTGATCGTCGCGGCCGGCAACCAGGCCCCGCCGCCGGTACGCACCCAGTACCGCTACGACGCGCTGGGCAATCTGGTGGCCACCGTCGACGCCAATGGCCAGCTTAACCGCCAAAGCTGGCTGGCTGGCGGCGAACGGGGCCAGGGCAAGAGCGGTGGCGAGGCGCACGCCGACGGAGGCGTCAAACAACTGGGCTACGACGTGTTCGGCAATCTGCGTGTCAGCGTCGACGAAATCGGCCGCCGCAGCGATTACCGCTACAACGCCAACAACCAGCTGATCCGTCAGGACCGCGCCGTGCGCGCCGACGGCCGCCGCGGCTACGACGAATACGACTACGACAGCGCCGGCCAGCGCATCGCCCACCGCAGCACCAGCGACGGCAAGGACAGCCTGGCCGACACCACCCAGTACGACAGCCTGGGCCGGGTGCTGGCCACCGTCAGCGCCGCCGGGCGCCGGGTGAGCTACCGCTACCAGTGGGACGCCGCCATCGCCGGGGCCGGCGGCATCGTCGTCGGCGGCTGGCGCAGCGTCAAGACCGACGCCAACGGCCGCAGCCAGACCGACGACGTCAGCCTGTTCGGCCATAAGGTGGCCCATGTCGACCTGGGCAACCACCGCTTCAGCTACCGCTACAACCACGCCGGCCAGGTGGCCGAACAAAGCGGCAGCACCGGCCAGCGCATCACTTACCAGTACTACGGCAACGGCTATCTGAAGAGCCTGTCCGACCACGCGCTGGACAGCTACACCCTGTACGAGTACGACAACGACGGCAATAAGACCTTTGAAGGCTATACCAGCCTCAACAACCAGAGCCGCGAGTTCTACCAGTACGCCGACATCCAGTACGACGCGCTGGGCCGGGTCACCCAGATCAAGGATCCCAAATTCCTGATCACCTACCGCTACGACGCGGTCGGCAACCGCATCAACGTCAACAGCGTCTATCACGACGGCGTCGACGGCCAGAAGCGGACCCAGGACTACTGGTACCGCTACGACAGCATGAACCGCTTCCTCACCACCAAGGGCAGCAAGATCGACGGCCAGATCGGCCGCGGCCCCCAGGGCGGCGACGGCGTCGACATCCTCTACAACGCCGCCGGCGAACGGGTGCAGGCCATCAACGCCTCTGATGGAACCACCGAGACCTACAGCTACAGCGCCGACGGCTATCTGGAGAGCACCCGCATCAACGGCAAGCTGGCCTCCCAGCGCGACAACGACCTGCTGGGACGCGCCACCGCATACCGCCAATACCGCTGGAACGGCGACGGCGGCGTCAGCAGCCAGACCCAGTCCCGTTACGACGCCGACCACAAACTGCTGCAGCAAACCCGGGACGGCGCCACCACCACCTACACCCTGATGGCGGACGGCACCGTGGCCAGCAGCGCGCAGAGCAGCAGCGGCACCACCACCACCAGCTATTACGGCTATGAATGGTGGGACGAAGCCAAGCAGAGCACCATCACCGCCCAGCCCTACAACAAGGACGCGCCGGGCTGGGAAAAGGGCTACTCCCATCTCAGCTACAACGTCAACGGCCACCTGGCCGAAGCGCGCGACGAAGTGGGCCAGCGCAGCCTCCGCTACGTCAACAACGCCCAGGGCCTGGTGCTCAAGCGCGAGGAAATCGCCAAGGGCAGCACCTACAAACGGCAGGACTACTACTTCCTGGACGGCAAGCAGATCGGCTCGGTGGGCAACGACGGCGCCAGCCGGGTCGACTACGCCCAGGCCTTGGCGCAAAGCCAGATCGGCAACCGCAAAGACCAGTACCGCGAAGGTCTGCCGGTGAACAGCGCCGACTTCGACCAGAACTACGAGCCGATCGGTCCGAGCTACCCGGGGCAGACGCCGGGCTTCGTTACAGTCAAAGCTGGCGATACCCTGCAAAGCCTGGCGGCGTCGCTGTGGGGCGACCAGGCGATGTGGTATCTGCTGGCGGACGCCAACAGCCTGAGCGGC
>NZ_JAMZGH010000105.1:0-2152 GCF_024158805.1 Chromobacterium sp. S0633
CGGCCAGCGCGCTGCCGCCGGCCAGCGCCATCAGCAGCGTTTTCAGTTCGCGGCCGCGGCGCTCCGCTTGCAGGGCGCCGCGCAGCCGGTTGTTCAACGGCAGCGGTTCCAGACTGGCGGCGTCGCCCGCCGCCGGCTGGCCGGACACCGCGTCGCCAAGCGCGCCGTCCGGCCGCTGCCACAGCACGCGCAGACCGTCGGCGGACTGCAATAGCCGGCCCTGCTCCAAGGCGGCCACCGCCGCGCGGCGCTCGGCGTCCGGGCGCGGCGCCCAGCTTTCAATCAAGCCGGCGCGTTCGGCCGGATCGGCGCCGGCCAGCTCGGCCAAGGGGCCGGCGCCGGCCGCGGCGCACCACAGCGCCAGCGCCCAAGGCAAGGCTTTACTCCAGGACATGGCGGGCTCCTTTCCGGCTCACTTGCTTTTCACCGGGGTGTCCGGCCGCTTGTCGTTGCCGGGCAGATACGGGCTCCACGGTTGGGCGCGCACCACGCTCCGGCTCTTCCACACCACCGAGAACTGCCCGTTGGGCTGAATCTCGCCAATCATCACCGGCTTGCGCAAATGATGGTTGCGGGCGTCCATTTCCAGCGTGAAGCCGGACGGCGCGTCCATCCGCAGCCCGGCCAGGGCCTTGCTCACCGCGGCTGTATCAGTGCCGCCGGCCTTGCGCACAGCCTGCGCCCACAGCCGGACCCCGACATAGGTCGCCTCCATCGGATCGTTGGTCACCAGCTTGTCCGCCCCGGCGACGCCCTTCTTCCGCGCCCAGGCGCGGTAGTCCGCCACCCACTTGGCGTTGACCGGATTCTTCACGCTCATGAAGTAATTCCAGGCCGCCAGATGGCCGGCCAGCGGTTTGGCGTCGATGCCCTTCAGCTCCTCCTCGCCCACCGAGAACGCCATCACCGGCACCTCGGCCGCCTTCAGACCCTGATTGCCCAGCTCTTTGTAGAACGGCACATTGGAGTCGCCGTTGATGGTGGACACCACCGCGGTCTTGCCGCCGGCGGCGAACTTCTTGATGTTGGCGACGATGGTCTGGTAATCGTTATGGCCAAACGGGGTGTAGGCCTCCTGGATGTCCGCGTCCTTGACCCCCTTGGTTTTGAGAAAGGCGCGCAGAATCTTGTTGGTGGTGCGCGGATAGACGTAATCCGTGCCTAACAGGAAGAAGCGCCGCGCGCCGCCGCCCTCCTTGCTCATCAGGTATTCCACCGCCGGGATCGCCTGCTGATTGGGCGCGGCGCCGGTGTAGAACACATTGGGCGACATTTCCTCGCCCTCGTACTGCACCGGGTAGAACAGCAGGCCGTTCAGTTCCTCGAACACCGGCAACACCGATTTGCGCGACACCGAAGTCCAACAGCCGAAGGTCGCCGCCACCTTGTCGCGGCTCAGCAATTGGCGCGCCTTCTCCGCGAACAGCGGCCAGTTGGACGCCGGGTCCACCACCACCGGCTCCAGCTTCTTGCCCAAGACCCCGCCTTCGGCGTTGATCTGGTCGATGGCGAACAGCGCCATATTCTTGAGCGAGGTTTCGGAAATGGCCATGGTGCCGGACAGGGAGTGCAGCACCCCCACCTTGATGGTGTCGGCGGCGAGAGCCGGCGCGGCGCCGAAGCCGCTCAGCGCCAGGCTCAGCGCAAGGGAAGACAAGACATGAGGGCGAATCAACATGGGAAGCTCCTGGGGCGATCCTGAAGCGCCGGGAGGCCGTCCGGCCGGCCCGGCGAGGAATTGTTGCACTGCAGGATCAGACTAAGCCCCGGCCCGCCCGGCCGGAATACGTTACATGACGTATGCCCCGTCACCCGCCGCCGGCGCTGCGCAAGGCCAGCGCCGCGGCCGAGGTGCGGGTCTCCACCCCCAGGCGGGCGAACACATGCTCCAGATGCTTGTTGACGGTGCGCGGACTCATGCCGAGGATGTCGCCGATATCGCGGTTGGTCTTGCCCAGGCTCAGCCAATGCAGCACCTCGGCCTGGCGCGGAGTCAGCCCCAGCGCCCGCATCAGGCGCCGCGGCGCCGCGCCGTCTCCCGCCTCGCTCAAGGCCAGCAGGCACTCGTCCCCGGCCAGCCGCCGCGCCAGCAAGGCCGCGCCGTCGCCTTCCGCCAAGGTCAGGCTGGCCCCCGCCGCGGCCTGGGCCAGCC
>NZ_JAMZGH010000106.1:0-2130 GCF_024158805.1 Chromobacterium sp. S0633
ACGGGTTTGGGTCATGAACACTCCTTGGTGGAGATTATCCACCTTAAGTTAGTGTCCACTGAGCCCGGGACAGACCAAATTGGCTGTCATCGTGCAAACATTCTGCGCGAGGCAAAGTGTTTTGTAGCAAGTTTACATAAGTTTATCCTTTCTTGATAAACCACGCATACATCGCTAAATATTCTATATATTGCCTCAAAATTGGGTACTTAGGCTGGCTTCGAGCACTCTGACCTGCCCCCCTAAACAGGGCCACCCGAAACTTAGTAAAGTTCGTTTTACACAGGGGGAACGAACTTGAAGAAGGGTTTCACGGAAGAGCAAATCATTGGATTTTTGAAGCAGGCCGAGGCTGGCGTTCCGGTGAAGGAATTGTGCCGCCAGCATGGCTTTAGTGATGCCTCGTTCTACAACTGGCGAGCCAAGTTCGGTGGCATCGATGTCTCTGACACCAAGCGGTTGAAGGAGCTCGAGACTGAGAACGCCAGACTGAAGCGCTTACTGGCCGAGGCGATTTTTGATGCCGAAGCACTCAAAGTGGCCCTCGGCGTAAAGCGTTAACCCCGCAGCAGAAGCGTGAGGCGGTGCAGCGAATGCGCGAGATGACCTCTATCTCGGAGCGACGGGCCTGCCGGCTGGTGGGGGTGTCACGCAGCGTCCATGCCTATCAGGCAAAGACGTCGGACCACATTACGCTCTTGAAGGACCGGCTGATTGAGTTGGCCCACGAGAGACGCCGCTTTGGGTATCGCCGCCTGCACATTCTCCTGCGCCGAGATGGTGTCAGAGTTAACCACAAGCGGGTCTACAGGCTATATCGTGAAGCCGGTTTGATGGTGAAACACAGGAGGCGGCGCCATGGTGTAGCCGTTGAGCGAGAGCCGCTGGAGCGCCCTGGGAAACCGAATGCGGTATGGTCGATGGACTTTGTCTCCGATGTGCTAGCCAACGGGCGTCGCATCAAAGTGCTCACCATCGTGGATGATTTCAGCAAGGAATGTATCGACCTGGTTGCTGATTACGGAATCTCCGGACATTACGTCGTGCGGGTGTTGGAACAGGCCGCTCGATTTCGGGGCTATCCAGCGGCAATCCGCACCGACCAGGGACCGGAATTCACCGGCAACGCGCTGGATCAATGGGCCAGTGTCAGAGGAATCACGCTGAAGCTGACCCCGCCGGGCAAACCCACACAGAATGCGTATATCGAAAGTTTCAACGGGCGCTTACGCGATGAATGCCTGAATGAGCACTGGTTCATGAGTCTCTCGCATGTTCGGGCCGAGCTTGCCGTGTGGCGGAAGGATTACAACGAAGCACGACCACACAGCTCGCTGAACTATCAAACGCCTGCCGCATTTGCGGCGGGCTTCCGCACGGGGGAGCAAGCGGAGCTGGAGCAAAAGCAGGAATTTTTAATCGACTTTACTAAGTAAGCCTTGGCCCTAATCCGGGGGGCAGGTCAGACCGCAAGACCTTGCGCGGCAGCCTCGACCAGGCTGCGCAAACACCGGCCCTGCAATGGCTGTCTGCCTTCCGCCATCTCGATCACCTGGTGTTGTGGCAGATCAATTGGTGCGATGGCGACAAGAACAACGAAATCGCGGCGGCAGTGACCTCCTCCCGCAACGCTCAGGAAACGATTGCCAAACATCATGGAACAGCCTAGCTTTATCCAAGGCAGTTCTCTGGCAGGTCTTTACCGCCAGGCGGGTTGAATCACTTGTGAACACGAAAACAAGGAAGCAGCGTGTCGCTCCCCCCCCCTTCCCGTATCAAACGTATGCGCCTCGTACTCAGCGCCTCGTCGGTCTTGATCCACGCCTTACCGCCCCGCGTTAGCCGCTTGGTGCGCTATCAGCTGATGCACGACTTGGATGCGCTGTTGTCCAGTTACCCTGTACCTCTAAGCTTACGGTTGTCCGTCGTAACGCTGGACATCGGCACGCTAACCGCAGGGAAATGGGAGACGGAGTTGTTGCACCGAGTGCTGGCTGCCTTACGCCGAGAACTGGATGCTCATGCGTGTGAGACCATGCAAACAGACGACAGTCGGTTGTCTGCCGCGATGCTGACAGACCTGGCCGCTTACCTTGCTGGCGCTGCGCTGGCGCCGCACTTGAGTGCAGC
>NZ_JAMZGH010000107.1:0-2066 GCF_024158805.1 Chromobacterium sp. S0633
AGTCCGACGCGCTGTTCCGGCAGCACGCCGAGCTGGAGCAATTGCCGGGCCAATTGATTGGCGCGGGCGTCCAGTTCTCGATAGCGCAGCGCGGCGGTGTCGCCCTGGACGGCGATACGCTCGGGGAAGGCCTGGGCGGCATGCTCGAACCAGGCGCAAAGATCGGGATGCGGCGGCGCGACGACGAGAGGCGTCGGGCCCAGGGCCTGGGCGGCTTGTTCGGCGTTCAGCAGCGGCAGCCGCGCCAGCGGGCAATCCGGCTGCGCCGTCGCCGCCTGCAATAGCTGGCGGTAGTGTTCCAGCCAGCGGGCGGCGGTGTCGGCGCCGATCAGGCCGGCGCGGTATTCCAGCGTGGCGCGCAGGCCGTCGCCGTCCGGCTCCAGCATCAGGCTCAGGTCGAACTTGGCGTCGGCGGGAAACAGCGGCAGCGCTTCCGCCTCCACGCCCTGCCAGTCCAGGCGGCCCAGCGGCGCGTTCTGCAGCGCGAACAAGGCGCGGAACGGCGCGTCCTGGGCCTGGGCGCGCGGGCCGGCCAGCTTCACCACTTGATCGAAGGGCGCGTGCTGATGGGCGAAGGCGTCCAGGCAGCCGGCGCGGTTGCGCGCCAGCAATTGGGCGAAGCTGGGCGCGCCGCTCAAATCCTGGCGCAGGATCAGGGTGTTGACGAAGAAGCCCAGGGTTTGTTCGAACTCGGCGCGGTCGCGGTTGGCCACCGGGCTGCCGACGCAGATGTCCTCGCGTCCGCTCAGCCGCTGCAGCAGCGCCTGGAAGCCGGACAGCAGGGCCATGAACAAGGTGGCGTCGGCGGCGCGGGCCTGGACGCGCAGCGCCTCGGTCAGCGTGGCCGGCAGCGTCAGGCTGACGTGGCCGGCGGCCTCGCTCCGGCTTGGGCCGGCGGCGTAATCGCCGGGCAGCTCCATCTCGCCGTCCAGGCCGGCCAGCCGTTCGCGCCAGTAGCTCAAGGCCTCGTCGTCTTGGACGCGGGTTTCGCGTTCCCATTCCGAGAAATCGGCGTATTGCAGCGCCTCGGGCAGGGCCGGCGCGGGCAGGCCGGCGGCCAGCGCCGGATAGAGCGCGCCCAGCTCGCGCACCAGCACGCCCAGCGACCAGCCGTCGCAGGCGATGTGATGGATCACGATGGACAGCACATGGTGTTGCGGGCCGAGGACGAACAGGCGCGCCCGGATCACCGGATCGCGCCGCAAATCAAAGCGCAGGGCGGCTTCCGCGCGCAGCAGCGCCGTCAGGCCGGCCTCGTCGCAGGCGGTGAGCGGCAGTTCGCAGCCGGCTTCCGGGCGGATCAATTGGCAGGGTTCGCCGTCGATCAGATCGTATTGGGTGCGCAGGATCTCGTGGCGCGCCACCAGGGCGCCCAGCGCGGCTTGCAGTGCGTCGGCGTCCAGCGCGCCGCGCAGGCGCAGGGCCAGCGGGATGTGGTAGGCGGTGGAGTCCGGCTCAAGGTCCGTCAGCGTCCATAAGCGGCGCTGGGCGCCGGATTGCGGGAAAACATAGGCGTCGAAAGAGGCGTGGGCGTTGATTGCGTTCATGGTTGGCCTTGCTTGGACTGCTGGAATGAGGTGTCGCCGTCGGCGCCGGGTGTGACGCGCGCGAGTTGGCGGCGCGCCGGCCGCACCGGCGCGGCGGCCGAGGCCTGGCCGCGCAGCGCGTCGGCGGCTTGCGCCAGTTCCGCCGCGCGCGGATGTTCGAACAAAAGGCGCAGCGGCAGCGGCACACCCAGGCGCTCGCGCAGCCGGTTGGCGGCGCGCACCGCCAGGATGGAGTCGCCGCCCAGCTCGAAGAAGCTCTCGTCGCGGCTCACTTGCGGCAGTTGCAAGAGCTCGGCGAAGGCTTCGGCCACCAGGTATTCGCTGGGCGTGCGCGGCGCGTCGAAGGCGCGCCGGGCCAGCGGCTCCGGCGCGGGCAGCGCGGCGCGGTCCACCTTGCCGTGATGGGTCAGCGGAAAGCGCTCCAGCGCCACGATGACGGCGGGCAGCATGTGTTCGGGCAGCTCGGCGGCCAGCGCGGCGCGCAAGGTGGCCGGCTCGGCGTCGCCGACGGCGTAGGCG
>NZ_JAMZGH010000108.1:0-1872 GCF_024158805.1 Chromobacterium sp. S0633
TATAAACATGACGAGCATCACAGCCAGAGGAATCGGCGGTCCCCCGCCCAAGCGCCGCATCGCGGGCTTGGTCGGCGTGATCGTCTTCCATGCACTGTTGATCTACGCGCTGGTGTCGGGCCTGGCCCAGGGCGTGGTCAAAGTGATCCAGCAAAAAGTGGAAGTGGCGGTCATCAGCGAACCGCCGCCGCCTCCGCCCCCTCCGCCCCCCAAAATAGAAAAAGTGGTGCAGCCCACCGCCGCGCCCAAGCCGCAGGCCTATGTGCCGCCGGTGGTCAATCCGCCGCCGGTCACTTCCACGGCCAACGCGATCCAGTCCACCACCTCGGACCCGGCGCCGCAGCCGGCGCCCACCCCCGCCCCGGCGGTGGAAGCGCCCAAGGGCCCGGTGTCGGCCAAGGCCAACTGCACCCAGCTGCAAGCCCCGGAATACCCGAGCAAGGCGCAGCAGGACGAGATCCAGGGCGTGGTGCGCGTGGCCTTCCAGGTGGGCGACAACGGTCGCTTCAGCCACATCGCCAACATCTCGTTCGACGGCGGCATCCCGCCGCGTTACCGCAGCGGCTTCCAGTCGGCGATCAGCGCCGCGCTGCAAGGCTATAGCTGCAAACCCAACAGCCTGTTGAGCCAGGAATTCGGCTTCAAACTCGACTCCGGCGAATGAGCGCGAGCGCGCCTCGACCGGAGCACAGCAACTCTTAGGAGAACCAAAGCATGACCAAGACCACTCGCACCGCCTTCGCCGCCCTGGCCCTGCTGGCCAGCCTGCCTGTCCTGGCCGCCGAAACCGCGCACGTGACCAGCAACCCGTACGGCATCGACGCCCTGTGGGCGCAAGGCGACATCGTCGCGCGCGGCACTCTGATCATTCTGCTGATCATGTCCGCGGCCACCTGGTACGTGGGCATCGTCAAACTGCTGGAACAGCGCCGCCTGCTCAAGCAAGGCCGCGAACTGCTGGCGTCTCACGGCGCGGAACTGCAAAAACGCGCGAGCGAACTGGCCGACGAAGGCATGTTCAGCGCGGTGGCGGCGGCCGGCATTGACGCGGCGGCCGAGCACAAGGGCGAACTGGCCGGCCGCGTGGACCTCAACACCTGGGTGTCGATGGCCATCTCCGACGCGGTGGACTCCGCCAGCCACCATATGCAAAACGGCCTGTCGGTGGTGGCCACCGTGGGTTCCACGGCGCCCTTCGTCGGCCTGTTCGGCACGGTATGGGGCATTTACCACGCGCTGACCGCGATCGGCATGTCCGGCCAGGCGTCCATCGACAAAGTGGCGGGCCCGGTGGGCGAGGCGCTGATCATGACCGCGATCGGTCTGGGCGTGGCGGTGCCGGCGGTGCTGGGATACAACTGGCTGGTGCGTCGCAACAAGCTGGTGCTGGACATGGTGCGCGTGGTGGCCGGCCGCCTGCACGCCAGCCTGCTGAACGCGCGCTGAGGCGACGACGATGAAGGGGCGCAACGCAAGATTCGGCCAAGGCCACGGCAAGGGCGACGAAGACGCGGTGATGTCCGCGATCAACACCACGCCGCTGGTGGACGTGATGCTGGTGCTGCTGATCATCTTCCTGATCACGGTGCCCGTGGTGACGCAGACGGTGAAGATGGCCTTGCCGAAGGAAAGCAATATCCCGACGCAGACCAAGCCGGAGAACATCGTGCTGGGGGTGGACACCGGCAACACCATCTACTGGAACACCACGCCGGTGAAGACGCAGGAAGAACTGCTGGCGCGGCTGGTGAAGGAGGCGAAGAAGGAGCCGCAGCCGGAAGTGCACATCCGCGGGGATCTGGCGGCGAAGTACAGCCCGATCGGTCGGATTGTGCTGGCGGTGCAGCAGGCGGGCATCGTGAAGATCGCCTT
>NZ_JAMZGH010000022.1:0-124049 GCF_024158805.1 Chromobacterium sp. S0633
TGCCGGATCTTGAGGCCGGCAATATGCTGGGCAAGCAGCTGACGTATCTGGCCGCCGCGGCCTCCGCCGGCATCGTGGTGGGGGGGGGGGGGGGGGGGGGGGGGGGCGCCCCCCCCCCCCCCCCCCCCCCCCGCGCCGCAAAGCCACCCTCACGCGGCCGGCTTGGGCTTGCGTTGCCGCGGCGCGCGCTGGGGCGCGGGCTTGACGGGCGCCGGGGCCGCGGCGGGAGCGGCGTGCCGCTGCGCCAAGCCCATCGCCAGCGCCAGCCGGCCCAGCCGCTGTTGTTTTTCGCCGCTGATGGGCCCGGCCGCCTGCAGCAACAGGATGGCCAATTCCAGCGAGAACTGGCGCTGCTCCTCGGTGGGCAGCAAATGCTCCAGCGTCGCCAGCGCGCGTTTCTCGTCGTTGCGCACCAGCCAGGTTTGCCGCCGCACCGCCTGCTTGAACTGCTCCAGCGTCAAATCCTCGCCCAGGGCGGTTTCCTGCATCACCCGGCGGATGGCGTTGAACGGCCTCACGTCCACCACGCCGTTGCCGATGGCGACATAGATCAGCAGCCGCAAAAAGCCGTCCACCGGCCCGCCCTCGGCGTAATGGGCTTCCAGCTCCTGGCGCTTGAGCCGCAGCATCTCGCTGCGCTCCCAGCTGCCATCCGCCTTGCGCACTCCGTATTCGCGCTGCGGCTTCAAGCCGGTCAGCGCTGCGCTCCACGGCGATTCGAACAGGCTACGGAAACTCAGTTCCTGCCAGGCGTCGCGGCCGTCGCGCCAGCCGTCCAGCGCGGTCTCCATCAAGCGCGCGTAGCTTTGCTGCCATTGCCAGAAGGGATTGTCCTCCGCCGCCGGCCGCCGCTCGTCGCGCACTTGCTCCGCCCATTGCCTCAGCCCGGCCAGCCAGGGGTTGCGGCTGGAGAACCAGCGCCGCTCCAGGCGCGACGGGTGCATTTCGCGCCACCAGCGCGCGGTGTGCTCATTACCGTACAAACGCAGCCAGGGCGAGACGAAGGTGTCGTACAACTGCTGGTTGACCTCGCCCACCCGACGCACCACTTCGAAAGCGGCCTCGCCCTGGCGGCCGTCGCCCAGGGCCAGGATGTCGTCGATGTCGCGCGGCTCGAAGCGGATCACATAGCGCCCTTGCAGATATTCCAGCCCGGCCATTTCCGGGTGGGTATCGGTGATGATGGCCTCGTACAGGCCGGGCGGCAGCACGTCGATCAGGTCCAGCGCGCTGGCCAGTTCGCTGTGCTCCTTGTTGGCCACGCCGGCGGACACGAAAATGCCCAGATGGCCCACCTGTTCGTGCAGGCAATAGACGATGGTCTGCTCATTGACGCGGATGTCCTCCACGCTGTGGTACAGATCCGCGATCCAGAACAAGGCCTGCTGCGGCGGCGTGATGTTGTCGCCCCAGGAGGCGAACACCACGATGGGCGAACGGATATTGCGCAAATCCACCGCCTGCCGCCCCTGCTCCAGCGTCACCTCGCCGTGGCTCAGCCGGTTGCCGACGAACAGGTTCTGCACAATCCACTCCATTTCCGCCTTGTTCAGCAGATAGTGGCCGCCCCACCAGCGTTCAAACTCCAGAAAGCGTTCGCGCTCGCTGTCCACCTTGGCGTACAGGGTGTAAGGCTTTTTCCAGTAGGTGTTAGCCGGGTCCAGCTGCTCGAAATTGCTGACCAGATGGGCGCCGTCGAACTGGCCGTGGCCCAGGTCTCCGGCCAGGGAGGCCATCCAGGTGCCGCCGTATAGGCCGCCGGAATAACGCATCGGATTCTTGCCGGCCACGCCGGCCCAGTAGGACAAGGGCGAACCGGCCAGCAGAATGGGGCCCACCAGTTCCGGCGCGGTGGCCGCCAGCATCGCCAAGGCCCAGCCGCCCTGGCAATTGCCGATGACGAAGGGCTTGCCGGAACTGTGCGGATGCAGTTGATTGACCTTTTGCAGAAAGATCTTCTCGGCCCGCCACACGCATTCAATCGTCTGCTTGGGCTCCGGCACCGGGAAGAACATCACGAAATAACAAGGATGGCCTTGGCGCAACGCGATGCCGATCTCACTATCCATCTTGAAACCGCCTATGCCGGGCCCGTGGCCGGCGCGCGGGTCTATCACCACGAAGGGCCGTTTGGCCGGGTCCGGTTTCGGGCAGCCGTCCGGCGGACGGATGGCCGACAAGGCGTAATTGACCGGTTGTTCCAGTTCGCGGCCGTCGACGATGATGTCATAGTCGAACACCAGCACCGGCGGGTGGCCGGAGGCGGCGTGCTCCAGATAGGTGTCGCCGCGCTGGCGCAAAATATCGCAATACAGCACGGAACGCTGCCAGGCATCGATCCAATATTCCACCAAGGCGCCGTTCAAACCGCCCGCGCCCAGCGCGGAGAACCAAGGAAATGAAGAGTCAGGCAGGCTCATGCGAAAACGCTCCGGCGACGATAAGGGAATGCCGCAATTCACTCTAGTTCAAATCCCCGCGCCGGTCGGGAAAAAGCCCGTAGGCAAAACGCTTGCGGACGGGCTTTACATTTGGTAACAATTGACCCCGGCCAACTCATACTTAATTGACAGTCGCCATCCAGAATAATGGAGTGATCCTGCCGATGCCGTCCGCCCGCGTCGCAGCCATCAATGGAATGGCCCGCCTATGAAACCGCAGATACCCTTTATACTCGCCAGCCTCGTCGCCGGCGCCGCTCTGGCCGCGCCGCCGGAGCCCGCATGCCCGCCGATGGGCAACTTCGCCGGCCGGTCGTGGAAGATAGACCCGGCCAAGCGCGACGCCTTCATCGCCCAGCACCAGAAAGCGCTGCACGACAAGCTCAAGATACAGCCGGCGCAGGAAGCCGCCTGGCTGGCCTTCGCCAGCGCCACCCGCCCCGGCCCGCCGCCGCCTTGCGAAAACGCGTCCACCGCGCCCGAGCGCATGGAGCAGCGCGTGCTGATGGCGCAGCGCCACCTGCTGAACCTGCAAAAGCGGCTGGAAGCGCTCAAATCCTTCTACGGCCAGCTCACGCCCGAGCAGCAAAAAATCATGGACCAGGACAGCCCACCGCTGATGGGCGGCCGAGGCCAGGGGCCGATGCGCAAACTGCAGGCCGGCCAAGGCAATGAGTCCCACAACTAAGAAGCGGTTCAAAGCCTCGCGAGCAAGATCGGGGCAAGACCTTGCGGCTGAGAAAGCGGAAAGCGCCCACGGCAGATGGGCCGGTCGCGTCTCACCAAGCGCAGCAGACTTTGAACAGACTCTAAGCATCGCTTAATCGCCTCGCCGGCAGGACAGAACCTTAAGCAGCCGGCCCCCGACGACATCCCTCCGCGCATTGTTGCAAACTGCTAAGCCGGCCGGCCCGGTTAACACTCGATAACAAGCCCCGCCCTAGCCGCAACACTTGCCAGACATCCGTGGTCAATACTGGCTGCATGATCAACCTCGGTAGGAGTCTTCAATCATGACCAAGCTGTTCAAGCCCATGCTGATCGCCACGCTGCTGGCCGCCGGCGTTGCCGGTTCCGCGCTGGCCGCCGGCGAGGCCCCGACGCAAAGCCCGATGCCGATGATGGAAAAAGGCCGCCACATGGACCCGGCCCAGCGCGAAGCCATGGCCGCGCGCCATCTGCAAGGGCTGCACGATCAACTGAAGCTGCAGGCGAACCAGGAAGCCGCCTGGAAAACCTTCGCCGCCTCGATGAAGCCGGGCGAACGGACGATGCCGCCCAAGCCCCAGGCCGGCGACACCGCGCCGCAGCGCATGGAGCGCATGCTGGACATGATGAAACAACATCAGGACGCGATGCAGAAGCGCCTGGACGCGCTGAAAACCTTCTACGCCCAACTGACGCCGGAGCAACAGAAGGTGATGGACCAATGGCACGGCCAGATGGGCCGCCGCATGAGTCCGATGGCCAAGCCGCAACCCAAGTAAGCGCCGCGCGCCGGCCAAGAAAAACGGCAGCCTCAGGCTGCCGTTTTTAGCGTGTTGGCTCCGCGCCCATCATTCAAGCGCGTCCAAACCACTTGTCGCCGAAGTTGACCAACAACACCCCGCCCACCACCAGCGCCGCGCCCAGCAGCCGAGGCGCGTTCACCTCGCGCAGCGGCATCGCCAACCAGCCGAAACGGTCGAACATCAGGGATACGCACACTTGGCCGGCGATCACCAGGGACAGCATGGCCGCCACGCCCAGCCGCGGCGCCAGCAAGGTGGTGCCGAACACGAACATCGCCCCCATCGCGCCGCCCAACAACATCCACCACTCTACCCGGCCCAATTGCGCCAGATCCTGCCATTTCTGACCGGTGGCGACGGCCAGGCCGGCCAGACACAGGCTGCCCACGGAGAACGACACCAGCGCCGCCAGCAGCGTGCTATTGCCCAGCACGCCCTTGAGCTGGTTGTTGATGGCGGCCTGCAGCGGCACCACGACGCCGATGAGGAAAGCGAATAAAGGATAAATGGGGTTCATGACAATCCAGTCGAATCAACGGAGGGTTTCACGTGAAACAGCGTTCACGCCGCGGTGTTGCGATGGAAAGCGATCTTCTGCGGATTGCGGGTATACGCGCAAAAGCCCGGCTTGGGGCCCACCTTGGGATGGTTGCGGCAGGTATTGGGCCGCCGCTCGTAGATAGTGCACAAACGGGTCTTCTGATCCAGGTGCATGCAATCGCCGTTGGCGCGCCGCGCCAGCGTGAACAGCTCGCGCTTGAAATTGAAATGCTGGATCAGCCGCTGCTTTTCCAGGCGCTTGGCGATGTTCTTGATCGGCTCTTCCAACTCGAACTCGTCCACCACGCCCATGCGCACCAGATCCGGCAGCCGCACTTCCACCGGCATGGAACAGCAGCTGCCCATGCAGTCCTCGCATAAACCGTTCTTGTATTTGACCCAGGTGTCCAGGCGCTCGATGTCGGCCACGTTTGATTCCCCGTGCTGCCGGCGTGGCCGGCGATCGTTTATTAAAGGATTGTTCCAAATAGGAAAAAAGGAAAGAGGCGCATTTTACGCGCCTCCCCGCCGCCGCAATCGGCGCGCCGGCCGTTTCAGGCCGGCAATCCAGCGCTCAAGACTGCGGACGCTGCTTGAAGAAGGTCAGGGGCGCGGTGTAGGGCACCTCGCTCGGCGGCGCCGCCTTCAGGATGTGCTTTTTCATCTTGCCCATCACATGCATCTCGCAGGGCCGGCATTCGAACTTCAGCGTATAGGTCTCGTTGCCGGACTTCAGCGTCATCGGATCGGCGCGCACCTGACCCATCACGCCCTTCACGCCCTTGGCCTGCTTCGGACACAGATTGAAGGAGAAGCGCAGGCAGTGCTTGGTGATCATCAGGCTGACCTCGCCCTCTTCCTCGTGCGCTTCGTAGGCGGCGTCGATGAGCTCCACCCCGTGCTTGCGGTAGAACTGCCAGGCCAGGTTGTTGTAGACATTGGCCAGATAGCTCAGCGTCTTTTCCGGATACGGCGCCGGCGGCTCCAGCGCCGCCTTGCGCGGCTGGCGCGGCCAGGCCTGCAAGCGCGCGGCCTCCAGCCGGGCGATGGCGTCGCGGCGCAGCGCCTTGATCGCCGAGGCCGGCGCGAACCACGGCTGGGACAGCTGCAGCGTCACCTCGTGGGCGACGAACATGGTGTTGCCCAGCTTGCCCAGATTGTCGCGCAGGCCGGCCAGCGCCTTGTCGGCGTCCTTGGCCGGCTCCAGCGCCAGCGGGCTACAGGCGGAAGCGCTGACGCCGTCCTCGTCGGTAACGCTCAGTTCCAGGCCTTCGGCGTTTTCGCTCAGCGTCATCCACACGCCCACCTTGCGTTCGGCGGACTTCTTCAGCAGCGCCAGTTCCCAGGCGTGGTCGCGGTTGCGGCTGATGTCCACGCCCGGCTTGAGGCCGGCCAGCACCGAAACGTCGTTGGGAAACACCCGCCACAACAGCTCGCCGTCCGCGGTCTTGCCCACTTGCTGCACGGTGTTGGCCTGCACGCCCACCACTTCGCGCTTCTTCATGAAGTTGATGCCGTCGCCGTTGCTCATGGTTTCGCCGGTGGCGATCTCCAGCCAGTCCGGGCCCACCTTGCTGACCACGCCCAGACCGACGCCGACGAATTTGGGCGAATCGAAAGCGCCGATGTCGATCTTGCGGCCGGTGGCGAAGTAGTCGGTGCCGCCGCGGTGGAAGGTCTTGTCCGGGTCCGGCGCGAAGAAGATCTCGCTGTCGCCGCTGGAGGCGCGCGCCAGCTCCGGCCGCCGCTCGATGATCTCGTCCAGCAGCAGCCGGTAATGGGCGGTGATGTTCTTCACATAGGACACGTCCTTGTAGCGGCCCTCGATCTTCAAGGAACGCACGCCGGCGTCCAGCAAGGCCTCCAAGTTGGCGCTCTGGTTGTTGTCCTTCATCGACAGCAAATGCTTGTCGAAAGCCACCACGCCGCCGTCCTTGTCGGTCAGCGTGTACGGCAGTCTACAGGCTTGCGAACAGTCGCCGCGGTTGGCGCTGCGGCCGTTGTCGGCGTGGCTGATATAGCACTGGCCGGAGAAGGCCACGCACAGCGCGCCGTGGATGAAGTATTCGATGGTGGCGTCGTCGCCCACCGCGTCCGCCGCCTTGCGGATTTGCGGAATGGTCAGCTCGCGGGCCAGCACCACCTGGGAGAAGCCGGCGTCGGACAGGAAACGCGCTTTTTCCGGCGTGCGGATGTCGCATTGGGTGGACGCGTGCAGCTGGATAGGGGGCAGATCCAGTTCCAGGATGCCCATATCCTGGATGATCAGCGCGTCCACGCCGGCGTCGTACAACTGCCAGATCAGCTTGCGCGCCGGCTCCAGCTCGGCGTCGTGCAAGATGGTGTTGAGCGTGGCGAAGATGCGCGCGTGGTAGCGGTGGGCGAACGCGGTCAGGCCGGCGATGTCCTCCACGCTATTACAGGCGTTGTGGCGCGCGCCGAAGCTGGGCCCGCCGATGTACACCGCGTCGGCGCCGTGCAAGATGGCCTCGCGGCCGATTTCGGCGGTCTTGGCGGGCGATAGCAACTCGATCTGGTGCGACAACAGGCTCATGGCGTTTCCTGACATTTAGTATAGGTGGCCGCGTCGGGCGATGGCGGCCGCAAAGGGGCGGAATTATAACGGAATCATGGAGTTATAGGTAGAATTTTGCAGCAGCGGCTTTTAAGTTAAACCCCCAGGTTCACGGCCTTGCCATGCCGCCGTCACATGCCGCGACTACACCTCCAAATAGTCAAAATCGGTTTTATGCATGTAAAAACCAATTCGGAGAGCGTCATGTTCAACCGCCTGACCATCGCCCAGCGCCTAAGCGCGCTCGTCGCGGCCCTGCTGGCCATCACCATCCTGATCAGCCTGTTTGGCCAACATGCGCAAAAAGGCATACTCGACGACTTCGCCACCACCTACAACGACCGGGTGGTCTGCCTGAAGCAACTGAAAACCGTGGCCGACAGCTACGCGGTGGGCATAGTCGACGGCGCGCACAAGCTCCATGCCGGCGCCATCGACGCCGCCGGTTTTCTAGGCGGCATCGACGCCGCGCAGGCGGCGCTGAAAAAACAATGGGGCGATTACCGCGCCACCTATCTGACCGCCGAGGAAAAAACCCTGGCCGACCAGGCCGAGGCGGCGATGCGTCAGGCCGACGCCAGCGTGGCGCGGCTCAAAAGCCTGGCCCAGTCCGGGGACCGCGCCGCGATGCAGCTCTTCCTGGACAAGGAAATGTACCCGGCCATCGATCCCATCGCCAACCGCATCGCCGCGCTGATCGACTTGCAGCTGCGGGTGGCGGCGGAAGAGTTCGCCAAGGCGCAGGAACGCGCCGCCGCCAGCCGCGCCGTCGCCATCGCGCTCTTGATCTGCGGCGTGGCGCTGGGCGCCGTGCTGTCGCTGATCATCATCCGCTCGCTGATGGCCGAGCTGGGCGGCGAGCCGCGCGACGTGGTGGCGCTGACCGAACGCATCGCCAACGGCGACCTCAGCCAAAGACTGCAGGTCAAGGCGGGCGATCAGCACAGCGTGATCGCCTCCATGGCGCGGATGCAGAGCGGGCTGATCCGCATGGTGCGCGCCATGCAGCAGATCATCAGCCAGCTGAGCGCCAACGCCACGGAACTGGCCGCGGCGGCGGAGCAGGTGGCCGCCAGCGCGGAGGAACAGACTCGCGCCGCCTCGTCGATGTCGGCGTCGGTGGAACAGTTGTCGGTCAGCATCTGCTCGGTGGACGACAACACCACGGACGTGGCCACCGAATCCGTCTCCACCGGCGAACTGGCCACCCGCGGCGAATCCATCATCGACCAGACCTTGCACACCATAGAATCGGTGGCCGACATGGCACGCGCCTCGCAAGACCAGGCCGACCTGATGAGCAGCCGCTCGCAGCAGATCGCCAACGTGATCCAGGTGATACGCGACGTGGCGGACCAGACCAATCTGCTGGCGCTGAACGCCGCCATCGAGGCCGCGCGCGCCGGCGAACAGGGCCGCGGCTTCGCCGTGGTGGCCGACGAAGTGCGCAAACTGTCCGAGCGCACCGCCCAATCCACCTCCGAAATCGGCGCCAGCATCCGCGAAATGCTGGATAGCAGCGCCCACGTGGTGCAGAACATCCACCACACCGTGGACCATATGGAAGTGGGGCTGCAACAGGCCAGCGACGCGCGCGCCGCCATCACCGGCATCAACGACAAGGTGGCCAGGGTCAAGCAATCGCTGAGCGCGATCTCGGTGTCCCTGCACGAACAGCAGGCCGCCGGCACCGGCATCGCCGCCAATGTGGAGAAAGTGGCGCAGATGTCCGAGGAAACCAGCGCCGCCGCCAGCCAGACCGCGGACTCCGCCAGCCAGATGGAACAGATGTCGCACGAGCTGCAATCCAGCATCAACTACTTCACCCTGCCTCAGGCCGGTCAAAGCCAGGGCGGCGAAACGCCGCTGCAGACCGGCCATTCGCTGGCGGCCGCCGGCTGAAGCGCCGCTTACCTCCTCTCCGCACTTGGCCTGGCGCTTGCCAGGCTTTTTTTTAGTCTGGCAATGGCCGGTGGCCTATGGGTCAGCCGGAGCCGGACTTGGCCTCAAGGTCATGCTGCATAGCAGCAATGTCGATAAGCGAACATTCTCCGCGCCCACACACGCTATCGAGACTGAAAACGCATAGCCGCCACGGCCAATCATTCGTTGGCGCTCCAAATTTCGTTCGTAAAAACAAAAAGCAGATGCCTTTCATTCGCATTCAGCGTCCATCTGACGTCAAAGAACGGCTACTTCCTGCAAACCCATGTGCATGGCAGCATTGCAACAATATGACGAATTATTTTGCAATACCAATGAGATACCAATTGAGAACCAGTAAAAGACCAGATAGTTTTAGCGCAGGACATCCGCCAGAGGTGTCGCCACGTGATTGGAGTGACTGAAATGCCTAAGCCGACCAAGCTTGCCCTACTGCTGTTGACCGCCTTGCCCTGTGTCGTCATGGCGGCGGAAGACTCGATTCCGACCAACGACACCTCGCCCACCCAGGGCGCGCCGTCCACCTTCGAACCGGTGGACGTCTACGACTTGATCACCAAGTCCGAAACCACCGTCAGCGCCATCTATTACGGCCGCAACCGCCAGGCGGACTGGCCGGCCCCGCCCAACGGCAAGAACCGCGACGACATCACCGTCAACGCGCTCAACCTGGGCCTGAACTTCCGCTCCGGCTACGCCTGGAACAAGCTGGGCTTCGACGCCGCCGCCCACGCCGCCATCCGCCTGGACAGCGGCAAAGGCTGGTCGGAAGTGCTGAATCACGACGTCAACGACAGCTCCCAGCCCGGCGGCGTGGACAAGAGCGCCGCGGTCTTGAGCCAGGCGGCGCTGAAATTCCGCCAGCACGAGGACGGCCAGGGCTTCTCCGCCCGCGCCGGCTACACCCCGATAGGCATCGGCACCCTGGGCACCTCCGGCGGCCTGCAATCCCACGCCTACCGCGGCGTGGAAATGAAATACAAGTTCGGCGACTTCGAAGTGGGCTACGGCTGGGCCGACCAGTTCCGCAACGAATGGGACACCCGCTTCCGCGACATGAGCAACTCCTGGGAACAGGGCCGCAGCAACGGCAGCGCCGCCAAGCGCGTCGACTACGTCAACAGCCTGGGCTTCCGCTACGCGCCCAAGAACGGCTTCGTCGACGTCGGCGTAGGCGAAGGCAAGGACTACCGCCGCAACGCCCAGATCGCCGGCTCCTACTCCTGGCAGCTCAACGGCGACGACAAGCTGACCGCCACCGGCTACTACTTCACCGGCAAGTACCAGACCCAGCTCTCCGGCATCCAGAACCCCAAGAACGAATACCACGCCAGCGGCAGCGTCAGCTACGCCACCAACGGCTGGACGCTGATGGGCGGCCTGGGCTACACCAAGGCCCCGGACTCCGGCGAACTGAACTTCCGCATGACGCCGTGGGGCAATAGCGACAACCGCAACTTCATCCAGACCTGGGGCCAGCTGGACGACTTCGTCTGGGACGGCACCACCGTCTACAAGCTGGGCGTCAACTACGACCTGGCCAAGGTGGGCGTGCCCGGCCTGACCGTGGGCCTGTCCGGCAACTACGCCACCGGAATGAAAAACCCGGGCAAGGCGGACACCAAGGCGCACGAGGTGGACTTCAGCATCGGCTACAGCGTGCAAAGCGGCATGTTCAAGGGCGCCAGCATCGGCGTCTACCCGGCCTGGCTGCGCACCGACGGCTTCTACGGCAAATCCGACCGCAACGACGTCAAGGTGATCGCTTCCTACAGCAAGACCTTCTGATCCGCGCGGCCGGCCGGGGCCCTTCCTCCCCCGTCCGGCCGTCGGCTCACTGGCATTGAACTGGTCTCGCTTTCATTGACACCACTTCAATGCCACAATGCGGAAAAACGCCAATCAAATGGCATAACAACACAGCAAGCCCGCCGTCAGACTGGCCGCCCGCCAGCGCCGGCCTCCAAGGAGAAACCATCATGAAACTCAACGCCTTCGCTCGCGCCGCCCTGCTCATCGCCGGCTGCGCCGTCGCCCTGCCGGCGCTGGCCGCCGACAAACCGGTGCTGGAAGTGTGGACCATGAGCTTGTCGCCCAAATTCGACGGCTACTTCAAGGACCTGGTCGGCAAATACAACGCCCAGAACCCCAATGTCGAAATCAAATGGACCGACTACCCCTGGGACGTGATCCAGTCCAAGTTCACCGCCGCCGTCGGCGCCGGCAAACCGCCGGCCCTGGTCAACCTGAACGTGCCCTGGGCTTACGACTACAAGCAAAGCGGCCTGCTGCAGCCGCTGGACGGCGTGATCAACAAGGGCCAGTACGTGGACGGCGCGATCAAGGACGTGACCTTCGACGGCAAGGTCTACGCCTTCCCCCACTACAACGGCGCCAACGTCATCGCCTATAACGCCGAACTGTTCAAGAAAGCCGGCCTCAACCCGGCCAAGCCGCCCAAATCGCTGGACGAGCAGCTGGCTTACGCCAAAACCATCAAGGCCAAGACCGGCGTCGCCGGCTTCGCGCCGGCGCTGGGCCCCACCAAGATCGAAGGCTTTCTGATCCAGAACGGCCTGCCCTTGCTCAAGGACGGCAAGCCGGTGTTCAACAGCCCGGCCCACGTGGCCATGCTGAAAAAACTGGGCGACGCCTACAAGTCCGGCGCGCTGCTGAAGGACAATCTGTTCGCCCAGGACAACTTCCAGGTCTCCATCGCCGCCTACAACAGCGGCCGCATGGCCATGCTGGTCACCACCCCGGCCTCGCTGACCCGGGTGCGCGACGAAGCGCCCAAGCTCTACCAGTCCACCCAGGTGGCTCCGGCGCCCATCGGCCCCACCGGCATCGCCGCCGGCGGCTGGATGTTCAACTTCGGCGTGGCGCGCAACGTCAACAAGGCGCTGCTGCCGGAAATAGGCAAGTTCGGCAACTACCTGACCAACGCCGACAACCAGCTCGCCTTCGCCAAACTGGCCGGCACCCTGCCCACCGCGCGCAAGGCGGCGCAGGACCCCTACTTCCAGAAAGTGGCCAATGACGCCGGCGCGGCGGAAAAAGCCGTAGGCGTGGCCGCCGCCAGCCTGGACAAGACCCGCACCATCTACCTGGCCGGCGTCAAGGATCCGGACGTGCTGTCCGCCCGCCTGGCCGCCGCGGTGGAAAAAGCCGTCACCGGCCGCCAGGACCCCAAGGCCGCGCTGGACGAGGCGGCGGCGTTCTGGAGCGGCAAGCTCTAAGAACGTGTTTACGATCTCGCGAGCGAAGACGAGACAAGGCGTTGCGGCTGAGAAAGCGGAATGTACAAGTGCTACATCAGCATTTCGAAGCGGTACTCACCGTGTGACGTCTCACGACGCGCAGCAGATCGTAAACAGGTTCTGATACGCGCTTGAACGCGGCGGCGTCCCAGACCCCGCCGCCCCGCAACCCGCAGGCCGACGCCGCATCCCGGCGCCGGCCTGCCGCTACGTCACAAGGTTCTGCCCATGCGCACCAAGACCACGCTGCAAGCCTATCTGTTCCTGGCCCCGGCGCTGCTGCTGATGCTGGCTTTCTCCTTCTGGCCGGTGGGCTTCGGCAGCTTCATCGCCTTCACCCAGTACAATCTGATCGACAGTCCGCGCTGGGTGGGCCTGGACAATTTCCGCGATTTGTTCGGCGACGAACTGTTCCTGGCCTCGCTGAAAAATTCCGCCGTCTACCTGCTGGTAGTGCCGGTGATCCAGATCGTCGCCATGCTGCTGGCGGTGCTGGTCAACAACCAGCTGCCGGCGATCAAGTGGTTCCGCGCCGCCTACTACCTGCCCGTGGTCACCTCGGTATCGGTGATCGGCATCATCTGGAACTTCATGTACACCGAGGACGGCGTGCTCAACGCCGCGCTGCACTGGCTGCGGGTGATCAACGAACCGGTGGGCTGGCTCAACGACGACCGCATCGCGCTGTTCGCGGTGATGTTCATCACCGTCTGGCGCGGCCTGGGCTGGTATATGGTGCTCTACCTGGCCGGCCTGCAAGCGGTGCCGGCCGACATCTACGAAGCCGCGCAGCTGGACGGCGCCAATGCCTGGCAGCGCTTCTGGCGCATCACCGTGCCGCTGCTGGCGCCCACCATCCTGCTGTGCTCGGTGATGTCGGTGCTGGCCGCGGTCAAAGCCTTCGAAGAGGTGCAGATCATGACCAAGGGCGGACCGATGCAATCCACCTACACCGCGCTGTTCTACGCCTACGAGTTCGGCATCAAATCGCTGAACTTCGGCCGCGCGCTGGCCGCCAGCCTGGTGATGTCGGTGTTCTGCGTGGCGCTGGCCTGGCTGAACTTCCGCTATCTGCAGCCACGCGACGCTTAAGGAAACGCCATGCACAACACCGCCACCCTCGCCGCGCCCGCCGCCCGCCGCCACAGCGCCCGGCTGAGCAAGCTGGCCGGCCGCGGCCTGCACTATCTGGTGCTGAGCCTGATCGCCGTCGTCACCGTCTATCCGTTCTGGTGGACGCTGGTCACCGCGCTGTCCACTGAGGGCGACGTGTTCGCCTTCCCCCCGCCCTTGCTGCCCAGCGCCCCCGGTCTGGACAACTTCAAGGAAGCGGTGTCCAGCATCGATCTGCTGGCCTTCTACAAGAACTCCGTCGTCATCGCGCTGGCCACCGTGGCCGGCACCCTGCTGGTCAGCGCGCTGGCCGCCTACCCGCTGGCGCGGATGCGTTTTCCCGGCCGCAAGCTGGTGTTCGGCGCCATCCTCGCCACCATGATCCTGCCCAGCGAAGTCAATTTCCTGGTCAACTTCATCACCGTGTCCAAGCTGCAGCTCACCGACAGCTACAGCGGCGTGGTGCTGCCCACGCTGGCCGGCGCGGTGGGCATCTTCCTGATGAAGCAGGCCTTCGAAGCCGTGCCGCAGGATCTGATCGACGCCGCCTGCGTCGACGGCGCCGGCGACTGGCAGATCTTCTGGAAAATCATGCTGCCGCTGTCGCGCCCGGCCTTGGCGGCGCTGACCATACTCACCATGGTGTCGGCGTGGAACCAATACATCTGGCCGTCCATCGTGATGTCCAGCCCGGACAAATTCCCGCTGTCGGTGGGCGTGCTCTACCTGTCCGGCGCCTTCAGCTTCAAGACCCGAGTGGTGGCCGCCGGCGCGGTGCTGACCGTGCTGCCCATCCTGCTGGTCTTCCTGTTCACCCAGCGCTACTTCCTGCGCGGATTCGATGGAGCCGTCAAATGAGCGATACCCTGCAACAACTGGCCGGCCAGGCGCTGATGGTGGACGTGGCCGGCCCGCGCCTGGGCGATGAGGAAGCCGCCTTCCTGCAAGAATTGGGCGCGCGCGCCATCTGCCTGTTCCGCCGCAATGTGCCGGACGAGGCCAGCATCCGCCGGCTGATCGCCGATCTGCAATGCGCGCTGGGCGAGGACATCCTGATCGGCATGGATCAGGAAGGCGGCGCGGTGATGCGCACCCTGTTCCTGCCGGCGGCGCCGTCGGCGATGGCGCTGGGCGCGGTGGACGACGCCGAGCTGGCCGAGAAAGTGGGCGCCGCGGTGGCGCGCGGCCTGGCCAGCCTGGGTGTGAACTGGAACTTCGCCCCGGTGCTGGACCTCAACAACAACCCGGCCAATCCGGTGATCTCGGAACGCTCCTTCGGCGAGGACCCGCTCAAGGCGACGCGGCTGGCGCGCGCCTGGATCAACGGCCATTTGTCCGAAGGCGTGGCCTGCTGCGTCAAGCACTTCCCCGGCCACGGCGACACCCATACCGATTCCCACCTGGACCTGCCGGTGGTGGACAAGCCCAAGGCCGAACTGCGCGATTACGAACTGTCGCCGTTCGCCGCGCTGGCCGACCTCGCCCCCGGCATGATGAGCGCCCACATCCGCTTTCCGACGCTGGACGCGGACTGGCCGGCCACGCTGTCGCCGGCCATCTTGCAGCAACTGCTGCGCGAGCAGCTGGGCTACCAGGGCGTGGTGATCACCGACGGCATGAATATGAAGGCCATCCGCGAACGCTGGGGCCAGGCCCAGGGCAGCGCGCAGGCGCTGGCCGCCGGCGCCGACCTCAGCCTGGTGCTGCAATTCCCGGACGAAATGGAGGAGAGCAAGCAGGCCTTGATAGCCGCCGTCGCCGCCGGCCGGCTGAGCGAGGCGCGGCTGCAAGAAGCGGCCGCGCGCGTGGACGCGCTGATCCGGCGCTACCCCAGCCGTCAGCGCGATTACGACGCGGCGCAGCGCGCCGCCGACGCCGACTTGTTCGCCGACGCCTGGCGCCGCGCGCTGACCGCCCACGGCCAGCCGCAACGGCCGCCGGCCGGCGCCACGCTGCGCCTGGTGGTGCAGGACCAGGCGCCGTCCGACGGCGTGTCCGAGGCCGGCCTGTCCGCCGACGCGCTGATCGCTCGGCTGATCGCCCAGCTGTCGCGCCGCTTCAGCCTGGAAGTGATCCGCTACCAGCGGCGCGAGGAACTGGACTGGCGCCGGCTGCCTCAGGACGGCCGCTACACCGTGGTCGCCTCCACCACCCGCGAACGCTACGGCGCGCGCGAGCGCGCCGAATGGCGGCCGGACCTGCACCTGGCCTTGTGGAACCCCTACGCCGCCGCCGATCTCGACGCGCCGGCGCTGATCAGCTACGGTTTTGCCGACGCGGCGCTGGACGCCGTCGCCCAATGGCTGGCCGGCGAGATAGACGCCGCGGGCGCGCTGCCGGCGCGCCTGCACTAAAAGGATTCGATATGGCCCACCTCAAGCTCAGCAATATTAAAAAAGTCTACGACGACGGCAACGCGGTCATCCACGGCGTCGACCTCGCCGTCCGCGACGGCGAATTCATGGTCTTCGTCGGCCCGTCCGGCTGCGGCAAATCCACGATGATGCGCATGATCGCCGGCCTGGAGGACATCAGCGCCGGCGAACTGTGGATAGGCGGCCAGCTCGCCAACGACATCCAGCCGTCCAAGCGCGGCGTGGCCATGGTGTTCCAGAGCTACGCGCTCTATCCGCACATGACGGTGCGGGAAAACATGGCTTTCGGCCTCAAGCTGGCCGGCAAGAGCAAGCAGGAAATCGCCGCCGCCGTGCACCGCGCGGCGCTGACCCTTCAGATAGAACACCTGCTGGACCGCAAACCCAAGGCCCTGTCCGGCGGCCAGCGCCAGCGCGTGGCCATCGGCCGCGCCATCGTGCGCAAGCCGGAGGTGTTCCTGTTCGACGAGCCGCTGTCCAATCTGGACGCCGCGCTCAGGGTGCAGATGCGCATCGAACTGGCGCGTCTGCACAAGGAACTGGGCAGCACCATGATTTACGTCACCCACGACCAGGTGGAAGCGATGACCATGGGCGACCGCATCGCCGTGTTCAACGCCGGCCGCATTGAACAGGTGGGCACGCCGCTGGAGCTCTACCAGCGCCCGGCCAACCGCTTCGTCGCCGGCTTCATCGGCTCGCCCAAGATGAACTTCCTGCCGGCGGCCATCGCCGCGGACGGCCCGGCCGGCCTGGCGCTAGAACTACCCGGCGGCCACCGGCTGAGCCTGCCCTTCCAGGGCCGCGCCGGCGACGCCGCCACCCTGGGCGTGCGCGCCGAACACCTGCGCTTCGCCGACGCCGGCGTGCCGGCGACGGTGCAACTGGTCGAACACCTGGGAGATGTGCAGATCGTCTACGTCCAGGCCGACGGCGTGGCCGAGCCCATCGCGGTCAAGCTGGGCGGCCAGGACGCCGCCCCGCCGGCCGGCAGCGCCTGCCGCCTGGCGCTGGACGCCGAGCACTGTCATCTGTTCGACGCTCGGGACCAGGCCTTGTCCAGGCTGGCGGCGCAAGCGCAGGCCCAGACCGAGACGGTGTGAACAACGGCAGCGCATACGCAAAAAGGACGCGATCGCGTCCTTTTTCATTTATCCACAGAAAACCTTATCCTGCCGTTTTATCCACAAGCCGCCATCGCCGCGAGACGATGCTCGGCTAAAAGCAGGCCTGCGCGACTTACCCACAAGCCGGCGTCTTCACACCGCTTTATCCACAGCAACCAGTTCAAAGCGGGGCCGCGCCGCGTCCAGTTCGAAACGCAGCAGCCTTCCGGCATGCGGCCGCAGTTGCTCAGCCAGCCAGTCCATGCCCGCCGCGCCGGAAGGAAATCCCTGATCCGGGCGCTCGCTGACGAAGACCACGTCGCGGCTGCCGGCGTCCAGCTTGAACAGGTCCGACTCCAGCCAGTTCAGACAGCGGCACACCACCCGCCGCTCGCCGTTCAGCCACACCGCCTCGCCCGGCTGCGGCGTTTCCGCCTGATCCCGTCCCAGCGGCAGGAAGGACTCGTCGCCCGCCGCCAGATCCAATTGCAATACGCCGCCCAGCTTGGCGATGTCCTCGCCGCCAAACGGGCTCAGGCTCGACAAGGACGCCTGATTGTACAAGTCCACCAGCGGCAGAATGCTGCGCAGCTTGTCCTTTTGCGCCGCCTTGACCAGGTATTCCAGCGAACAGCGCGCCTTCTTGTCGCCGGGCAAGTCCTTGTACAACTGCTTCCAGGCTTGCAGCAACGCATCCAGATCGCGCTCCGGCTCCGGCAGCGTCGGCAAGCGCGCGGGCAAGGCGGCGGCGTCTATCTCCAGCGCGATCAGGCCGCTGACCTGGATCTGCGGCAGGCGGGACAATAAGGCGGGGCTCAGGGCAATCTGCATCTCGGACTTTCCACGGTTGAATCCGCCTCAGCATAGGCCCGCCGCGGACAAAGGGGAAACGCGTTTTTTTGCTGGGGTATTAGTGAAACTGAATCCATTATGATTTCTGGCTGCCCATTCAATAAAAACCATTACTACCAATAAATAACCCATCATTAAAAACAAGCAAAGCATCAATCATTTTTAATGTATTTATTTTTTTATATAAACGCCATGGAATGCAAATAGAAATACTAGTCTTTAAGCCAGTTGCCGGCACCTACCATTAAATAAATCATCATTATTTTTAAATAATCAGGGGTGCAATCATGGGAACTTGGCATCAAGTTGCACTGGATGGGAGTATGAGCCAAAAAGGCGGAGTATTGAAAGCCACCAGCAAAATCTCCTGCGACAATATAAAAGTGGGTCAGACCGGCGATATTGTCGAATATCCGGACGGCAGCACCGCCATCGTCAGCGCTGGCTGCGGCCACGCTTTCTATAACAGGGAAACCGGTAAGTCGCTGGCGCTGATAGGCAGCCCGCTCAGCAACGGCGACAAGATCCGTTCGGGCCCGCCCAATGGCTTGCGCTTCCTTGATGAATACGAAGGGAAACCCATCCCCGGCTTCTTGGACCCTGACTGGAGCCCGGACCTTGTCAAAGAGATATAACTGCTGCCTTGGAGCAAGCACCACCGCCGGCGGCGTCATCGTAGCCGCCAGCGGGCAAGGACGCATCGAGGGCAGGGAGCTGGCCGTTGAAGGCGACCCCATCCATTGTCCGGCCTGCAACCGCCTAGGCCGCATCCTCTGCGTGCCGCCGCGGACATCGGAAATCTGGCATGGCAAACAAGCCGCGCTGGAGGGCGATCTGTGCATCTGCCAGTGCGAACCGCCGCCCAAACTGATCGCCAATCAAAAGCTGAAAAGCAATTCGACCGATGAAGGCGAACCTCCGCCTCCGCCGCCTGGACATGCGGCAACACAGGACTATGTCTCACCCTACCGCTTCGAAATCCAGTACCAACTGGTCAGCGAGACAACAGGCAAACCGCATGTGGGCATGCCTTACCGCATAGACCTGCAAGACAACTCCTTCAGAACCGGACTGACGGATTCGCTGGGCATGACCCAACTCATCGTCAGCACCCAGTGCATGAACTCAACCTTGACGGCCCCCTACCATGACGACAATACACAGACCTTTGATGGCGAGATCGGAAGCGACGCCTGTTGTAGTGACGATTCCTGAACCCGAACTCAGCGGCATGGCCTGGGTGGAGCGCTATCCAGGCAGCAACAGCCTCTCGGAGCTGGAACCAGCCTTCCAAGCCAATGTGCGGGCTTTTATTGAGGCATTGAAAGCGGCAGGTGCAACTGTGCGGGTGGCATCGACCTATAGGCCTGAGAAACGGGCTTATCTGATGCACTGGAGTTACCAAATTGCTAAAAAGCAAATTAAACCCAATAAGGCCGTTCTTCGTATAGACGTACCAATCTTGTGGGATCACAGTGATGATACGAAATCTATCGAAGCAGCCACCGCAATGTCAAAATATTTCAAGACACTTCATCTAGGTACTAATCCGGCTTTACGCACTAGGCATACTACCCGCCAAGCTATTGATATGAACACTACTTGGACAGGTGATTTAACAATAGCCAATAAAGATAGTTCTGTTGTAACTATTAAAACTGAGCCACGTACTGGCATGAATAAGGAGCTACATGCAGTCGGCGCCACCTACGGTGTTGTTAAATTTAAATGGGGCATAAAAGATAGACCGCATTGGTCTTCAGACGGAAGGTAAATTATGAAGCACATACTAATCTTTGTGATGATACTGTCTAGTAACACATATGGCGGTGCTTTAACAAATAAAGACGTCAAGCGCTTTGTTGAGAACGCAGAGATTTGTCAGCACTTGGTTGGCGAGGTTTCTGAGACTAGCGATATGACGATGATTAATGATGCCAATAAAGCATGTGAACAAGCCAAAAAACAGCGAAAGCGATTACTTAAAAAATATAGTAAAGACAGAGAAGTGATAAAAATCATCAGAGAATTTGATGAAACGCTTGCTCCAAAATACTGAAGCCAAATAAAAACCACATAAATTTTTTACATACCATGGAATTGTATTTCCATTTATTGACATGAAAAAATTTCTCGCTATTTTTATAATGCTTTCTAACAGTCTCTATGCTAGCAACCTCAACAATAAGGACGTAAAAATCTTCATAGATAATGCTGAAACCTGTGAACATCTAGCAGAGAGAGATAACAGGCATGGGTGACGCGAGACAACGCGAAGTCACCAAGGGGGTGAATAAGTATTGTGAGCGTGCTAAACGACAACAAAAGCGCTTGCTAATAAAATATAAGGCAGACCCTGACGTGATGGCTGAATTAAAGAAATGGAATGAAATATTCGGGACTGTAGAATGAAGAAAACAACTTTCTCCGAACACAATTCAAAAAACACAACGATATTAAACAGTAATATTCCAAGAATGATTTTGCAATCATTCATTATATTAATATCAAGCAAAGTGAATTCCAGCAATCTTGAATCGAATGAGATAAAAATATTTTTTGAAAATGCTCAGATTTGTGAACATTTATCCGGGGAGGTCAGTGGAGGGCATAAGGCAAAAGCTATTGATATCAAAAATGCTAATAAATATTGTGGAACAGCCAAGCGGCAAAGGAAAAAATTGTTGGAAAAATATAAAAATGATGGAGAAGTAATAAAAGTGATTAGGGAGTTTGATGAAACGCTTGACCCAAAACATTGAAGACCAAGAAAAATATCCGTTTATGAGTAATTAAAAATCTTTAGCCACAATGTAATTTCTATCTTATTTAACAATATGAAAAATTTACTCACTATTTTGGTAATGCTCTCCAGCAATCTCTATGCCGGCAACCTCAGCAATAAGGATGTAAAAAACTTTATAGATAATGCTGAAACCTGTGAACATTTGTCAGGTGAGATATCCGGCGATAATGATGCTCGTCAACGCGAAGTTATCCGTGATTTAAATAAATACTGTAATCGAGCAATGAAACAACAAAAACGATTACTAATAAAATACAAAGCAAACCCTGAAGTCGTAGCTGAATTGAAGAAATGGAATGAAGTATTCGGTATTGTGGAATGAACCGAGTGATGGATGCCCACCGCTAGACATGCGGGCTTGGACGCTGTGGATAAGAACAGCCCGCAGCTAAGCGGCGTCAGCTTCTAAAGCAGCATGCTGCAAACCAAGCAAGCCGGGCACAAATAGCAAGCCCGGCGCCATGGCCGGGCAGAAACCGCATTGGCGCGAGCTCAGTGGATAGAGCCGCCCGTCTTGCCATCCGCGTCCAGGAGTTCAACCGCGTTGAGCACCGCCTCTTCTATCAGCGAAAAAAAGCCGGCCCAATATTCGCCTTCCAGCCCTTCCGCGGTGAAATCGGCGTGCTCCGCCATGCGCGCCAACAGCGAATCTTCCGCATGGCAGGGGTGCTCCGCCACGTAGGCCATGTAATGGCCGGCAAACGCGCGGCCCATCCGGTAAGCCTCTTGATTGCTTGCCGTGGCTGGCACCAACTGGCAATACAAACGCAAACGCGCCGGCAGACACACCGCGAAAGAGGGCTCCTGCAAGGACTCCGTCTGGGCGACGGAATGCTCATCATGACGAAATGGACGTTTTACGGACATAAAGCCTCCCATTGGTCGTAGAACCTGTTCAATGCCTGCGCTGCGCGAAGCTTTGCGCGGCGAACGCCGCTTCAGAACGCCCACTACCGTATTCTTCAGCGCTAACGCCTTGCCTCGCTCAAATTGATCAGGCTCCCACTGCATGCCTGGCTTCAGGCTAGGAAAGCAAAGAGTAGCAGCTTTGGCGCGCCAAGGCCCGCGCATGCCGTCCCGGCCCCGCCGAGGGCGGGCGGCGAGCGATCAAACCGGCCGCTTGCCTGCGCTGTGGATGAATCCGGGTTTCAGGCTTTCCTGTGGATAAATCCGCTAAAGCCCGCATCGCGCCGCCCGCCAAAGAACCGGCAAAGAAAAAGCCCGGCGCAAGGCCGGGCTGTTCTGGCTTGAAACCGCCTTGAATCAGGCAGTCAGCCGCTGCTCGCGCGCGGCGGCCTGGCCCAATAACCAGGCGTCGATCACCTGGGCGGCGTGCGCCGGCAGGTGCAGCTTGAGCTTGGAACGGCGCCACAGAATGTCCTCGCTGCGCGTCGCCCATTCCTCGTTCACCAGATAACGCAACTCGGCTTCGTACAAGCCGGGCAGCAGTTCCGCGCCCAATTGCTCCAGGCCGGCGGCCTCGCCTATCAATCTAGCCACGCGGGTTCCGTAGGCGCGCGCCCAGCGTCGTGCCAACGCTTCCGGCAGCCACGGATATTGCTGGCGCAGGCTTTGCAGGAAGCGCTCGAAATCCGCGCCCGGCATATCGCCGCCCGGCAGCGGCGCGTCGGCGGTCCAGGTGGTCTTGTTGTTGCCCAGCAACGGCGCCAGCTTGTCCACCGCCTCTTCCGCCAGTTTGCGGAAGGTGGTGATCTTGCCGCCGAACACCGACAGCAGCGGCGCGCCGTCCAGATCCATTTCCAGCGAGTAATCGCGGGTGACGCTGGCGGCGTTGCTGGCTTCGTCGTCCAACAGCGGGCGCACACCGGAATAAGTGGACAGCACGTCGGCCGGGCTGATCTGGGTCTGGAAGTAGCGGTTGCTCATCTGGCACAGATACGCCACTTCCTGATCGTCTATCGCCACCTTGGCCGGATCGCCGCGGTATTCCACGTCGGTGGTGCCGATCAGGGTGAAATCCTGCTCGTAGGGAATCGCGAAAATGATGCGCTTGTCCGGGTTCTGGAAGATGTAGGCGTAAGGGTGGTCGAACAGCTTCTTGACCACGATGTGGCTGCCCTTGACCAGACGGATGGACTTGCCGGACGGCAAGGCCAGCGTGTCCTTGATCAGGCTTTCCACCCACGGGCCGGCGGCGTTGACCAGCGCGCGAGCGCGCGCCTGGCTGCGGCTGCCGTCTTCGGCCTGCAGTTCGCACAGCCAGTGTTCGCCGTCGCGGCGGGCGCCGACGCAGGCGGTGCGGGTCTGCACGCGCGCGCCGCGCTCGGCGGCGTCCTTGGCGTTGAGCACCACCAGGCGCGCGTCCTGCACCCAGCCGTCGGAGTAGACGAAGCCGCGCTTGAACGCCGGCTTGATCGGCTGGCCGGCCGGGTGGCTGGCGAAACTGACGGTTTCGGAGCCGGGCAGCACTTCGCGGCGCGCCAGGTGATCGTAGAGGAACAGGCCGCAGCGTATCATCCATTCCGGACGCTGGTTCTTGTCGTGCGGCATCACGAAGCGCAGCGGCCAGATGATGTGCGGCGCGGCCTTGAGCAGCACTTCGCGCTCTTGCAGCGCTTTGCGCACCAGGCCGAATTCATAGTATTCGAGATAGCGCAGGCCGCCGTGAATCAACTTGGTGCTGGCGGAGGAGGTGTGCGCGGCCAGATCGTCCTTTTCGCACAGCATCACCGACAAGCCGCGTCCGGCCGCGTCGCGCGCGATGCCGGCGCCATTGATGCCGCCGCCGATCACCATCAGGTCGTAAATCTCCACTGCCATCTTCCCTACCTCTTTCTTTCCAGGGGCCTGCTTAGAGGCTGTTCAAAGTCTGCTGCGCGTCGTGGAGCGTCACACGGCGAGTACAGCTTGTACCACGTGTGCATTCCGCTTTCTCAGCCGCAAGGCCTTGTCTCGCTCTTGCTCGCGAGACTTTGAACAGCTTCTTAGCGCCGTTATTCCCTCGCCGGCGCGCGTCAGCGCCCCAGCAATGCCATCCTACCCAGAATAATTATAAACGAACAAAAATACAACATTTTGCTTTCGTTTATACGTTGTTAGCACGCGGTTTTGTCTTTTTAACCGGCTAAACGCGGAAATACGCAAAAAAACAGGCGGCAACCTGAGTCGCCGCCTCGTAAAGCGCCCGGCAGCGCCGGGCCCTGCGGGATCTACACCCGGTTCAAGGCGGCGTCCTGATCGCGCCCATGCCAGGTGGTCAAAGCCAACAGCACGATGGCGGCGACGCAAGAGCCCACCATCAGCATGAAGCCGCCGTCCCAGCCAAAGTGGTCGACGGTGTAGCCGACCACCGCGTTGGCGGCCACCGAGCCGCCCAGATAGCCGAACAGACCGGTGAAGCCGGCGGCGGTGCCGGCGGCTTTCTTCGGCGCCAACTCCAGCGCGTGCAGGCCCACCAGCATCACCGGGCCGTAAATCAGGAAGCCGATGGCGATCAGCGCCAGCATGTCCACGGTGGGATTGCCGGCCGGGTTCAGCCAGTACACCACGGTGGCCACGGTCACCAGGGCCATGAACAGCATGCCGGTGGCGCCGCGGTTGCCTTTGAACAGCTTGTCGGACATCCAGCCGCACAGCAGGGTGCCGGGAATGCCGGCCCATTCGTACAAGAAGTAGGCCCACGACGATTTGTCCACCGAGAAGTGCTTGACCTCTTTCAGATAGGTGGGCGCCCAGTCCAGCACGCCGTAGCGCAGCAGGTAGATGAACACGTTGGCGAAGGCGATGTACCACAACAATTTGTTGGGCAGGATGTATTTCTTGAAGATGTCGCGCGCGCTCAGCTCTTGCTCGTGGCTGGCGTCGTAGTCTTCCGGGTAGTCGTTCTTATAGGCTTCCACCGGCGGCAGGCCGCAAGACTGCGGGGTGTCGCGCATGGTCAGATAGGCGAAGATGGCCACGCCGATGGCGGCGGCGGCCGGCACGTAGAAGGCGGCGCGCCAGTCGTTGAACCAGCCCATGCCCAAGATGAACAGCGGGCCGATCAGGCCGCCGCCCACGTTATGCGCGCAGTTCCAGATCGACACGATGCCGCCGCGCTCCTTCTGCGACCACCAGTGCACCATGGTGCGGCCGCTGGCCGGCCAACCCATGCCCTGGAACCAGCCGTTGAGGAAGAGCAGCACGAACATGATGCCCACGCTGGACGTGGCCCAGGGGGCGAAGCCCATCAGTAGGAAGATGGCGGCGGACAAAATCAGGCCGACGCTGAGGAAGACGCGGGGGTTGGAGCGGTCGGACACCGCGCCCATCAGGAATTTGGAAATGCCGTAGGCGATGGCGACGCCGGACATGGCGAAGCCCAGGTCGCCGCGCGAATAGCCTTGCTCCACCAGGTAGGGCATGGCTAGCGAGAAATTCTTGCGCACCAGGTAATAACCGGCGTAGCCGATGAAGATGCCGAGGAAGATCTGCCAGCGCAGTCTCCGGTACAAGCTGTCTTGCTCAGAGGAGGGCAATAGCGGCTGATGCGCCGCCGGACGGAACATGCTGATCATGGGAACACCTCATTTTTTAGTGTGGCAACTACGGTCCGATCTGCGCCGGCTCCGGATTACAAGCGCGGCGGCTAAAACGCCGCCGCGCGAAAACTGCGGCCGGTTCCAAGGAACCGGCCAGGCATCACAGGGTATAGGCCAAGGCCGCCAGCGCGCCGCCGATCAGGGAGCCGACCACCGGCACCCAGGCATAGCCCCAGTCGCTGTCGCGCTTGCCGGGAATCGGCAGGATGGCGTGCATGATGCGCGGCGCCAGATCGCGGGCCGGGCTCATCGCATAGCCGGTGGTGCCGCCCAGCGACACCCCGATGCCCAACACCAGCAGCGCCACCGGCAGCGCGTCGATGGCGCCCAGCGACATCTTGGGCGCCACCATGCTGAGGATGGCGAACACCAGCACGAAGGTGGCGACGATTTCGGACACCAGATTGCCCGGCAGGCTGCGGATGGCCGGGCCGGTGCAGAAGGTGGCCAGCTTGGTGTCGGCGCAATCGGTGCTGTCAAAATGCTTGCGGTAGATCAGCCACATCAGGCCGGCGCCGCTCATGCCGCCCAGCATCTGCGCCAGCACGTAGCCGGGCACCTTGGCCCAGGCAAACTTGCCGGCCACCGCCAACGCCACGGACACCGCCGGGTTCAGGTGGGCGCCGCTGATCGCCGCCACGCTGAACACGCCGACGAAGACCGCCATCGCCCAGCCGAAGGCGATGACGATGAGGCCGCTATTGTGGCCCTTGGTGTTTTTCAACAGCACATTGGCCACCACGCCGTTGCCCAGCAACACCAGCAAGGCGGTGCCGATGAATTCGCCCATTAAAGGATTCATGATTGTTTCTTCCGGATAAGGAGTGCGTCCGCCGCGCCCGGGCGGCGGAACCTATCAGTCGTCGCGTCCGAGACAGGCCGCGTTCATCAAGCCTGTTCGTCGTCGGCCCAGACCTTGGCGGCGTTCACCGCGCGCCGCCAGCCCTTGACCTTGCCGGCCACGTGCGCGGCTTCCAGCCGCGGCTTGAAGCGGTGGTCCAGCTGCCATTGGCCCTGGACGTCGTCGACGTTCTTCCAGTAGCCGACGGCGAGGCCGGCCAGATAGGCGGCGCCCAGCGCGGTGGTTTCGGTGATCTTGGGGCGCACCACGTCCACGCTCAGGATGTCGGACTGGAACTGCATCAGCAGTTCGTTGACGGTGGCGCCGCCGTCCACGCGCAATTCGGCGATGTCGAAGCCGGCGTCGGCCTCCATCGCCTTGAGCACGTCCATGGTCTGATAGGCGATGCTGTCCAGCGCCGCGCGGGCGATGTGGGCGGCCTTGGTGCCCAGGGTGGCGCCGACGATGGTGCCGCGCGCGTTCGGATTCCAATGCGGCGCGCCCAGGCCGGCGAAGGCCGGCACCAGGTAGACGCCGTCGCTGTCGGCCACTTCCTGGGCCAGCGGGCCCACGTCGGCGGAATGGCGGATGATGCCCAGGCCGTCGCGCAGCCACTTGACCACCGCGCCGCCGATGAAGATGGAGCCTTCCAGCGCGTACTGCACCTTGCCGTCCACCTTCCAGGCGATGGTGGTCAGCAGATTGTTCTTGGATTCGATCGGCGCGTCGCCGGTGTTCAGCATCATGAAGCAGCCGGTGCCGTAGGTGTTCTTCACCATGCCGGGGCGGGTGCATTGCTGGCCGAACAAGGCCGCCTGCTGGTCGCCGGCCACGCCGGCGATGGGGATGGCCACGCCAAGATGGGCGGCGTGGGTGTGGCCGTAGACTTCGCTGGAGCTTTTCACCTCCGGCAGCATGCTGGCCGGAATGCCCATGATGTCCAGCAGCTCGGCGTCCCATTCCAGGGTATGGATGTTGTACAGCATGGTGCGCGAGGCGTTGGACACATCGGTGACGTGCACCTTGCCGTGGGTGAAATTCCAGATCAGCCAGCTGTCCACGGTGCCGAAGGCCAGCTTGCCGTCGCGGGCGCGTTCGCGCGCGCCCGGCACATTGTCCAGAATCCACTTGATCTTGCTGCCGGAGAAATAGGCGTCCACCAGCAGGCCGGTCTTGGAGCGGATCAACTCGCCCAGGCCGCGCCCCTTCAGCTCATCGCAGAATTCCGCGGTGCGGCGGTCCTGCCATACGATGGCGTTGTACACCGGGTGGCCGGTTTCGCGGTCCCATACAATCGTGGTTTCACGCTGATTGGTGATGCCGATGGCGGCGATGCTGCGGCCGTCGATGCCGGCCTTGGCCACGGCCTCGGCCGCCACGCCCACCTGGCCGCCCCAGATTTCCTGCGGATCGTGCTCCACCCAGCCCGGCTGCGGGTAGATCTGACGGAATTCCTTTTGCGCCAGCGACACGATGTCGCCGCTGCGATTAAACAAAATGGCGCGAGAACTGGTGGTGCCTTGATCCAAGGCCAACACGAATTGATCCTGCATAGGGTTTCTCCTGTTCAGCCGGTGGGCGGCCTGGTGTCTGTTCGTTCGTTGCATGCGGCGGCGGATGCCGGTTGCGGACCGTGCTCCATCGCTCAAGTTATTGATAATGTTTCTTTTTGTACTTATGACGTTCGTTTTATTTTCGAGCCATTCTAGGCCCCGGCCAAAGCTTGTCAATCGTTCTTCGTAAAAAAATCTTAATATCGCGACTTTCCGCGCCGCTCCAATTCATGCTGCAAAGCAATAACAGCAAGGGTTTGCTCCCTGTAGCGCTCCACTACAAAGGGTGCCGTTTCAGCAAGTTATCGAGTAAAAGCCCTATGTTGCAGCGCATTGGCCGCCATGATTCTCCACTGACTCTGTGTTGCAACAAAGTTTTTGTCTTTATCTGGAGATAAAATAACCCTGTTCTGGTCCCAAGATCCCCCTAGGGCCAGCTTTTCGGCGGCTTCTCTCGCTTGCCGCTGAAAAGGGTAAAACGCGCAAAAAACGAACATTCACCCTGATCCAGTGGCGGGATTCGCACACAGGCCGCGCGTTTTCCGGCCTTAAACGCCGCCGGCCTTACGTAGTCAAGCCGCTACAGTCCGACTGTGGCAGCATGACAGACAGTTCCATCAAACGCGGCGCAGCCTAGATGGAAAGACGCACGGATGTGATTGGCAAAACAACACCGCCCACGCCAGGCCGCGCAACGCCTCGCGGCCGGACCGGGCATAAAGGACTGTCATGCTTCGCAATACCAAAATCCTAGCCACGCTGGGCCCGGCTTCCAGCACGCCCGAAATCATCCTGGAACTGGCGCGCTCCGGCGTGAACGTGTTCCGCCTCAATATGAGCCACGGCAGCCATGACGATCATCGCGCGCGCCTGGCGTCCATCCGCGCCGCCGAAGCCGCGCTCGGCCGCCCGCTGGGCGTGCTGGTGGACCTGCAAGGACCCAAGCTGCGCATCGGCCAGTTCGCCGTGCCGACGATGGTGAACACCGGCGACGCCTTCGACTTCGTGCTGGACGAGGTGGACGGCGACGCGCAACGCGCCAGCCTGCCGCATCCGGAAGCCTTCGCCGCGCTCAAGCCCGGCCATCGCATCCTGGTCAACGACGGCAAGCTGGCGTTTCACGTGGAACAAGTGGAAGAACGCCGCATCGCCACTCGGGTGGAGGTGGGCGGCGAATTGTCCAGCCGCAAAGGCTTCAATCTGCCGCAAACCATATTGCCGCTCTCCGCCATCACCGACAAAGACCGGCTGGACGCCGAATTCGCGCTGAAGGAAGGCGCGGACTGGCTGGCGCTGTCCTTCGTGCAAACCGCCAACGACGTGCGCGAGCTGCGCGAACTGGTGGGACAGAAGCTGGGCATCATGGTCAAGATCGAAAAACCGTCGGCGGTGGACGAGCTGGACGCCATCACCGAACTGGCCGACGCGGTGATGGTGGCGCGCGGCGATCTGGGCGTGGAGCTGCCGCCGGAAGACGTGCCGGTGGTGCAACGCCGCATCGTCCATCAGTGCCGTCATCTGGGCCGCCCGGTCATCGTCGCCACCCAGATGCTGGAATCGATGATCACCGCGCCCACGCCCACCCGCGCCGAGGCCAACGACGTGGCCACCGCGGTTTACGAAGGCGCCGACGCGGTGATGCTGTCGGCGGAAACCGCCGCCGGCCAGTTCCCGCTGGAAGCGGTGCGCATCATGGACCGGGTGATCCGCCGCGTGGAAAGCGCGCCGGACTACCGCCGGGTGATGGCGCTGGATTACAGCGCCGCCGACGCGCCGGACCGCGCCGACGCCATCGCCGCCTGTGTGCGCAAAGTGGGTTCGCTGCTGCCGGTCACCGTGTCCGCCGCCTTCACCACCAGCGGCTCCACCTGCCTGCGGCTGGCGCGCGAGCGCCCGCACACCCCCATACTCGGCATCTCGCCGCGGCTGAACACCGCGCGCCGGCTGACCCTGGTCTGGGGCGTGGTGGCCTATAACGGCCCGGACGCGGAAAACCTGGAAGACATGGTGGTGAAAACCACCTTCGCCGCCACCAAGCTGGGCCTGGCGGAACAAGGCAAGCCCATGGTGATCATCGCCGGGGTGCCCTTCGGCACGCCGGGCACCACCAATTTGCTGCGCATCGTCTACCCTTGAACGCCGGCTGAGCGTCACAGCAAACGGAACCTTAGGGTTCCGTTTTCGTTTGCCCGTCGTCGGCCGCGGCAGCGGCTATGCTTAGCTGATCAGCACGTTCCGGATTCCTCTCGATGATCGCTAGCATCCGCCGCCTCGGCCTGACCCTGCTGCTGCTCGGCGCCTGCCTGACCGCGCCCTGCCGCGGGCAAGACGCGGACATCCTGACCGTGGCGGTGGACGCCAACGCGCCGCCCTTCATGTACGAGGAGAACGAACGGGTCGGCGGCCTCTACCCGCGCCTGGTCAGCGCCGTCTGCGATAAAGCCGGCATTCCCCATGCGTTTCGGGCCCTGACGTGGCGCCGCGCGATCTTCGAACTGGACCGCAGCGCCATGGCGGCGGCCGGCATCTACAAAACCGTCAACCGCGAACAGCGTTACGACTTCAGCCTGCCGCTGTATCAGGAACGCATTGTGGTGGTCTACCTCCGCCAACGCCCCATCGATTTTCGCAGCCTGGCGGATCTGGACAATAAGCGCGTCGGCGTGATGGCGGGCTGGAGCTACGGCGACGAATTCGACCGCGCCCGCGCCGACAAGCGTTTCAGCGCCTACGACGGCGACTCCGACCGCCAGAACCTGCAACTCCTGCAGCGCGGCAATCTGGACGCGGTGCTGGCGATACAGGAAGCGATGGACGCCAGAATGCAAAACGGCGCCTACGCCAATCTCGCGGTGGCGCCGGCCATCCTGGCCAGCAAAGCCACTTATCTGGCCATCAACAAAACCTCGCCGCAGCTGCCGCTGTTGCAGCGCTTCAACCAGGCGCTGGAGAAAATGCGCCAGGACGGCAGTTATCAACAATTGGTGAAGCAGTTCTTCTCCGGTCGCCCCCCCTCCAAACCCTAGGCCGGACTTAGCGTCCCCCTGAGCAAAACGGTTTTTGCTATAGTCATCTACTTGTCCTACCGATGACCATGCCATGTCCATTTTGCACCTGTCGCCGCAGCAAGCCCGCCATCTGCAACTGGCCGCCCAAGGCCTGCTGAGCCCGCCGCGCCGCAAAGCCGGCAAGGCCGACGTGCTGGCCGCCATCCGCCGCATGGCCTTATTGCAGATCGACACCATACACGTGGTGGCGCGCAGCCCCTATCTGGTGCTGCACAGCCGGCTGGGATCCTACGATCCGGCCTGGCTGGACCAATTGCTGGCCGAAGGCCGGCTGTTCGAATACTGGGCGCACGAAGCCTGTTTCGTTCCCGCCGAGGACTACGGCCTGCTGCGCCATCGCATGCTCAAACCCGAGGCGATGGGCTGGAAATTCTCGCTGCGCTGGCTGGAGCAGCACCGCGCCGACATCGACGCGCTGATAGACGGCATCCGCGTCAACGGCCCGGCGCGTTCGGCGGACTTCGAACGCAAGGACGGCAAGGGCAACGGCTGGTGGGACTGGAAGCCGGAGAAACGACATCTGGAAGTGTTGTTCACGCTGGGCCGGCTGATGGTCAGGGAAAGACGCAATTTCCAGCGCGTCTACGATCTGGCGGAACGGGTGAAGCCCGGCTGGGACGACGCGCGCGACCTGCCCACCGAAGAACAGGCGCAATGGCGGATGCTGCGCAACAGCTGCCGCGCGCTGGGCGTGGTCAAGGCCGGCTGGGTGGCCGATTACTACCGGCTCAAGCGCGGCCGCTACGACGCCATGCTGCACCAGATGGCCGATGCCGGCGAACTGATCCCGGCCCGCATCGACGGCTGGCAGCACGACGTCTTCGTCGACGCCGATCTGGCGGAACGCCTGCCCCAAGCCGTCTCCGGCGAGCTCAAGGCCACCGCCACCGCCATCCTGTCCCCGTTCGACCCGCTGGTCTGGGACCGCAAGCGCGCGTCGGAACTGTTCGACTTCGACTACCGCATCGAATGCTATACCCCGGCGCCCAAACGCCAGTACGGCTATTTCGTGCTGCCCATACTCAACCGCGGCAAGCTGGTGGGCCGGCTGGACGCCAAGGCCCATCGCGCCCAAGGCGTGTTCGAGGTCAAGGCGCTCTACCTGGAGCCCGGCGTTCGCCACAGCGCGCGGCTGAGCGCCGATCTCAAGACCGCGCTGCAAAAGCTGGCCGACTGGCACGGCGCGCCGCGGCTGCATGTGGAACGCGCGCCGGGGACGCTGGCGGCCGCTCTGAACGCCTGAACGCCTGAACGCCTGAACGCCTGAACGGAGGCGCTCCTTAAAGAGGCGTCAATTGCTTGCGGTACTGGATATAACCCAGGTTCTCCGCCAATTGATCGTAAAGCCGCCGCGCGGTGGCGTTGGTCTCATGGGTCAGCCAATACACCCGCGAACACTCGCGCTCGCGTGCCCACCGGTACACCCATTCGATCAGTTGCCGCCCGGCGCCCAGGCCGCGGCAATCCTCGGCCACGAACAAATCCTGCAAATAGCAGTAATCGCCCAAGGTCCAGCTGCTGGGGTGCAATACGATGTGCACCAGCCCCACCGCCCGCTCGCCGTCCCAGGCCAGCCAGCCGCGCATCGCGTGATCCGGCAGCAGATAGCGCCGCCAGGTTCCCATGACCGTGGCCTCGTCCATCGTCACTTGGTAAAAACGCTGATAGCCGCGCCATAGCGGCAACCAGGCCTCGTAGTCTTCGGCCCGCAACGGGCGGATGAAAAGCGTATCGCTCATGCCGATCTCCAGTGGCGGCGCAAACGCGCCCAATGCGCGCATTGTGGCCCAAGCAAGACGGAGTCATAAGAACCACTTGGCCTTGCAGCCAGGAGCCACCCCGGAACTTCGGCCTTCGCCGGCGCTCAATACAGCATTTTCCCCAACGAGGACGTTTACATGCGCGCCACGCTTTTGATCGCCGCCGCTTCCGCCCTGGCTCTGGCCGCTTGCAGCGAGAAGCAAACCAACCAATTGCAAGAATCCGCCTCCAGCGCCATCGGCACGGTGCACAACACGCTGCAGGACAGCAGCGCGCCGCTGGGCCAGCTCAAGGAACAGGCCAGCGCCGCCATCGGCGTCGCCAAACAGGCAGGCGCCGCGGCCGCCGCGCTGAGCCCGGAACTGAAAGAGCAGGTGAACAAGCTGAAAGAACAGGCTTCCGCCGTGAAGGGCGCGCTGCAGGCCCAGGAGAAAAAGGCCGAGCAGCCGCAATCCGAGCAAAAATAAGCCCGGCCGCGTTGGCGGCATTTTTATGCCGCCGCGCGTTTTCTTTAGCGGATCTTTAGCCCCTGCTGACTAGGATGAGGTCGCACCCCTAGCCAAAGGAGAAATCCGCCATGCTGACCCTGCCCGACCTCTGCGGCCCGCAAGACATCCTGCTCAATCAAACCCTGGCCGACAAGGCTGCGCTGCTGGAACACGCCGCCTCCCAGCTGGCCCAGCGCCACGCCCTGCACCGCCCAACGCTGGCCGCCGCGCTGCATGAGCGCGAACAGGCCGGCAGCACCGCGCTCGGCCACGGCCTCGCGCTGCCGCATGCCCGCATCGAGGGCCTGACGGAAGCCCGCGCGCTGCTGCTGCGGCTGCAAACCCCCATCGCCTTCGACGCCCCGGACCAACAAGCGGTGCATACCGCGCTGGTGCTGCTCCTGCCGCGGCAAAGCCGCGAGGCCCATCTGCATATTTTGGCCAGCTGCGCGCGCATGTTCGCGGAACGGCCGTTCCGTCAGGCGCTGGAACGCTGCCACAGCGCGCAGGCGCTCTATCACCTGCTGTGCGACTGGGCCGATCCGGAAGAACTGAACGACCCGCACTTCCTGCTGGACAGCAACCGTTACTTCATGGACAGCGAAGCCAGCCTGCGGCCGGATTACACGGTGAAGCGCAAGATGGTGGCCCGCTTCTGATCACAGCTTGCCGATGGACACGCCGCCGTCGACGAACAAGGTGGTCCCGGTGACGAAGCTGGACGCGTCCGACGCCAGGAACAAGGCCGCCCGCGCGATCTCCTCCGGCGCGGCCATGCGCTTGAGCGCGTGCAGGCCGGCCACCGCCTCGCGCTGCTCCGGCGTCGCCGCCGCGGCGCGGCCCATCTCGGTGTCTGTGCCGCCCGGCAACAAGGCGTTGACGCGCAGGCCCCGTGCGCCGTATTCCGCCGCCAGCGTGCGCGCCAGCCCCACCAGCCCCGCCTTGCTGGCCGCGTAAGCGGCCATGCCGGGAAAGCCGATGGCGTGGCCGACAAAGGACGAGGTGAAGATCATCGATCCGCCGCCGCTGCGCAACAAGGCCGGCAGTTGGTGCTTGGCGCACAGAAAGGCGCTGCTCAGATTGCTGTCCAGCGTCTCGCGCCAGCCGTCCAGCGACACCTGGTCCAGGCTGCCCAACGCGCCCAGGCTGCCGGCGTTGTTGAAGGCGACGTCCAGGCCGCCGAATCTATCCAGCGCCAGCTCCACCGCCTCCCGCGCGCAATCCTCCGAGGTCAGATCGCCGGCCAGAGCCGCCGCCTGACCGCCGCCTGCCACGATTTCCGACACCAGCCGATCCAGCTTGGCCGCGCGCCGCGCCACCAGCACCACGCGCGCGCCTTCGCTCGCGAACAGCCTGGCCGCCGCCATGCCGATGCCGGAACTGGCGCCGGTGACGATGGCGGTTTTATTGATCAATGCGCCCATTGAGTTTCCTCCTGAAAGTGAATGAGACCCGCGCCGGTATTCGGCGCGGCGACAGCTTCAGTTTCAGGCCGATCAACCCGTTTGGCATTCCGATTCTTGCTGACTTGATGCGCGGTTTCGACGCGAAAACCGTTTATCATGGCGCGATTCCATTTCCATCCGGATTTTCGTCATGAAATCATTCAAGGTTCAGTTAGTTGGCGCGCTGCTGGCGCTGAGCGCCGCCGTCCACGCCGCCCCCGTTCTGGACGCGGCGCCGCGCACCGCCGTGGTTTCGGCTTTCGGTCCGGAGGAAACCCTGCTGCTGAACCAGGCCGTCGATAAACGCGAATACCGCGTCAACGGCGTGCGTTTCACCACCGCGCAACTGGAAGGCCGGCCGGTGCTGCTGTTCATGAGCGGGGTCAGCATGAGCAATGCGGCGATGAACGCCCAGCTGGCGCTGGACCGCTTCAATGTGAGCCGCATCGTGTTCAGCGGCATCGCCGGCGGCGTGGACGACCGCTTGCGCATCGGCGACGTGGCGGTGCCGCGGCGCTGGGGCAATTACGCCGAAGCCATCTACGCGCGAGAAACCGCGCCCGGCCGCTACGCGCCGCCGCCGTACGCGGACCCGGCCGCGCGCGCCCACTACGGCATGATCCACCCGCGCGACGTCAAGCTGGCCACCGCCGACGGCGGCAGCGAAACCCGCTTCTGGTTCGAGGTGGACCCGGAACTGCTGCGGCTGGCCAAGAACTTGCCGGCGGACACCCTGCGCGGCTGCGACGCCGCCCAGCGCTGCCTGTCCGCGCCGCCGCGCATCGTCGCCGGCGGCAACGGCCTGTCCGGCCCCATCTTCATGGACAACGCCGGCTACCGCGATTACCTGGCCAAGACTTATCAGGCCCAGGTGGTGGATATGGAAACCGCGGCGGTGGCCCAGGTGGCGCACGCCAACCGCGTGCCCTTCATCGCCTTCCGCAGCCTGTCCGATCTGGCCGGCGGCAGCGAACACGCCAATGAAATGGACACCTTCATGCAGATCGCCGCCGACAATGCCGCCAATACGGTGCGGGGGCTGCTGCGCGCGTTGAAACCCTAGCCCAGCTGCAACAACACCGCCAGCTCATCCACCTCCTCGCTCCAGTCCGCGTCCTCGGCCAAGGCCTGACGCAGAAAATCCGCCTGCGCCGGCGTCCAGAACGGCGCGTCGGCCAGCACCGCGTTCCGCGGCAAGGGATGGCTGGCGATGAAGGCGCGGATGGCGGCGGGCTCGTCCGCCAGGCCCAACTGGCGGAACAGCCCGGACAGGGAATGTTCGCTGGTGTCCATGACGCTTCTCCTATGGGGGGATGTCTGATGATAGACCCGAATCGCCGCCGCCGCCGCCGGCCCTTGCGCCATGAAAAACGGCGGCCGCGGCCGCCGTTTTCTCCTGACTCCGGGCTCACACCTTGTCGTAAAGCTTGGAGCCGCCCTTCAGAAACTCCACCGACTTGACCTCCATCCCCCGCGCCAGCGCGTCCTGATCGCTGATGCCCTGCTTGGCCGCGTATTCGCGCACGTCCTGGGTGATCTTCATGCTGCAGAAATGCGGACCGCACATGCTGCAGAAATGCGCGACCTTGGCGCTGTCCTTGGGCAAGGTCTCGTCGTGGAAGGCGCGCGCCTTGTCCGGATCCAGGCCCAGGTTGAACTGGTCTTCCCAGCGGAACTCGAAACGCGCCTTGGACAGCGCGTTGTCGCGGATCTGCGCGCCGGGGTGGCCCTTGGCCAGGTCGGCCGCGTGCGCGGCCAGCTTGTAGGTGATGATGCCTTCCTTGACGTCGTTCTTGTCCGGCAGGCCCAGGTGTTCCTTCTGGGTGACATAGCACAGCATGGCGGTGCCGTACCAGCCTATCTGCGCCGCGCCTATCGCCGAGGTGATGTGGTCGTAGCCGGGCGCGATGTCGGTGGTCAGCGGCCCCAGGGTGTAGAACGGCGCCTCGTGACACCACTCCAGTTCCTTGTCCATATTCTCCTTGATCAGCTGCATGGGCACGTGGCCGGGGCCCTCTATCATCACCTGCACATCGTGTTTCCAGGCGATGGCGGTCAGCTCGCCCAGAGTCTTCAATTCCGACAGCTGCGCCTCGTCGTTGGCGTCCCAGACGCTGCCCGGCCGCAGGCCGTCGCCCAGGCTGAAGGCCACGTCGTAGGCCTTCATGATTTCGCAGATGTCCTCGAAATGGGTGTAGAGGAAGTTTTCGCGGTGATGGGCCAGACACCATTTGGCCATGATGGAGCCGCCGCGCGACACGATGCCGGTCATGCGGCCGGCGGTCATCGGCACATAGCGCAGCAATACGCCGGCGTGGATGGTGAAGTAATCGACGCCCTGCTCGGCCTGTTCAATCAGCGTATCTCGGAAGATTTCCCAGTTCAGGTCCTCGGCCTTGCCGCCCACTTTTTCCAGCGCCTGGTAAATGGGCACGGTGCCGATGGGCACCGGCGAATTGCGGATGATCCATTCGCGGGTTTCATGGATGTTCTTGCCGGTGGACAAGTCCATGATGGTGTCCGCGCCCCAGCGTATGCCCCAAGTCATCTTGTCGACTTCTTCGCTGATCGAAGACGTTACCGCGCTATTGCCGATATTGCCGTTGATTTTTACCAGGAAATTGCGGCCTATGATCATGGGCTCGGATTCGGGGTGATTGATGTTGGCCGGCAGGATGGCGCGGCCGGCGGCGATCTCGGCGCGCACGAATTCCGGCGTGATCTCCTCCGGCAGCGCCGCGCCGTAAGTCTGGCCGGGATGCTGGCGCGTCATCAGTTCCGCCAGCCGGCTGTTCTTGCCGCCGGCTTCGCGCAGCGCGTCCAGGTATTCGCGGCGACGCAGGTTCTCGCGGATGGCGACGAACTCCATTTCCGGCGTGACGACGCCGCGGCGCGCGTAATGCATCTGGCTGACATTGCGGCCCGGCAGCGCCCGCCGCGGCTGGCGCGTCAGGTTGAAACGCAGCTCGGCCAGCTTGGGGTCGGCCTCGCGGGCGCGGCCGTATTCGCTGGACAGGCCGGCCAGCTGCTCACAGTCGCCGCGCTCGGCGATCCAGCCGGCGCGCAGCGGCGGCAGGCCGCTCTGGATGTCGATGCGGGCGTCCGGATCGGTATACGGGCCGCTGGTGTCGTAAACGGTGATGGGCGGGTTGGCCTCGCCGCCGAACTGGGTGGGCGTGTCGCTTTGGCTGATCTCGCGCATGGGCACGCGGATGTCCGGCCGGCTGCCGGCGACGTGGATCTTGCGGGAATTGGGCAAGGGCTGGATGGCGGCGGTGTCCACCACCATGGCTTGATTGGGTGTTGCGGGCGCGTTCATCGGGCGATTCTCCTTGTCGATGAATGGCGCAAGGAGCGGACCGCCGCTTTGGCGGGCTGCGGGCCGGTCCGACAAGACAATGCCGGGCCGAAGGCAGCTGACGCTTCCCTACGCCGGTATTATCCGGGTCAGGTTCCAAGGGTGTTTCTCACCCGCGCAACAATCTTTAACGATTATCCTATCCTTTCAAGGATATGGATCATCTTGCCGACCGTCGCGCAGGACCCCTAGCGATGCTGTGAAGGTACGGCAAATGTGGGATAATCGCAAGTTATCGTCATGACACGCCGCCGCTTTTTTCACTCGGCGGCAAGCCCCTCCGGAGTGAGCTGATGGATTTTGAGAATGCCCGTTTCAACATGGTCGAGCAGCAGATTCGTCCGTGGGACGTACTTGACACGAACGTGCTGGACCTGCTGTTTCACGTGAAACGCGAGCAGTTCGTCGCCGCCGACAAACGCAGCCTGGCCTTTGTCGACACCGAACTGCCGCTGCCCAACGGCAGCTTCATGCTGCAGCCCAAAATGGAAGCGCGCCTGGTTCAGGACGCCGCCATCCAAGCCAAGGACAAGATCCTGGAAATCGGCACCGGCAGCGGCTATCTGACCGCGCTGCTGGCCAAGCAGGGCCAACATGTCTACAGCGTGGAAATCGACCCCGCCCAGCGCGAAGCCGCGGCCGCCAACCTGAAACAGGCCGGCATCGCCAACGTGACCCTGGTGGAAGGCGACGGCGTGCTGGGCCTGCCGCAACAAGCGCCCTTCGACGTGATCGTGGTCGGCGGCTCGCTGCCGGTGGTGCCGCAGGAACTGAAAGACCAGCTGGCCGTGGGCGGCCGTCTGATCATGGTGGCGGGCGATCTGCCGGTGATGACCTGCAAGCTGATCAAGCGCGAAACCGAAGCCAGCTTCAGCGAAACCGGCCTGTTCGAAACCTGTATCGCCCGCCTGGCCAAGGCGGAAGCGGTAGAGCCGGAACGCTTCGCGTTTTGATGGTTCAGGAAATCCGCGCCCGCGATCTGGCGGCGGCGCTGGTCGACACCACCGCGGAGCCGCCGGTGCTGCTGGACGTGCGCGAAGCGTGGGAAGTGCAGCTGTGCATGATTCCCGGCTCGCGGCACATCCCGATGAATCTGATTCCGCTGCGCATGAGCGAGCTGCCGGACGCGCCCATCGTGGTGATCTGCCACCACGGCGTGCGCAGCGCGCACGTGGCGCGTTTCCTGCTGGACGCCGGCTTCGAACAGGTGCTGAGCCTGGCCGGCGGCGTGGAAGCCTGGGCCGCGGAAGTGGACCCGCAAATGGCGCGCTACTGACTTAGCCGCCGCGCGCCGTCGTCGCCAGCCGTTCCCGTGGGAACGGCTTTTTCATGGAACGAAACCGGTCTGCCGGATTCCAATCCCCCACACGATAGCAAGAGCCGTAATTTTCCATGCAAGCATTGTCTTACCTGTCTCCCGCCCTGGCCCGCGTTCATCCCGACTGGGAGAAAGTGCTGTCAACGCCGGTCATTCAACAGCAATTGGCCGGCATAGACCGGGAACTGCAAACTCAGCAAGCGCAGGGCAAAATCCTCTTTCCCCCCGCGCCGCTGACTTTCAACGCGCTGACCTTCACCGCGCCGGCCGATGTGCGCGTGGTGATCCTGGGGCAAGACCCCTACCACGGCGACGGCGAGGCGATGGGCTTGTCGTTTTCCGTGCCGCCCGGCGTGCGGGTGCCGCCCAGCCTGCGCAATCTGTACAAGGAGCTGGCCGCGGATCTGGGCTGCGGCGTGCCCAATAGCGGCGACCTGACCCACTGGGCGCAACAAGGCGTGCTGCTGCTCAACAGCGTGTTCACCGTGGAGCGGGACAAGGCCGGCAGCCACGCCAAGCTGGGCTGGCAAATGGTCAGCGACGCGCTGATCGACGCCGTCAACGCGCAAAGCGCCGGCTGCGTGTTTCTGCTGTGGGGCAATTGGGCCAAGACCAAGGCCGAACGCATCGACGCCAGCCGCCACCTGGTGCTGGACGCCGCCCATCCCTCGCCGCTGTCCGCCAGCCGCGGCTTCCACGGCTGCCGCCATTTTTCACAAGTCAACGCCTGGCTGCTGTCGCGCGGCCGCGGCGCCGTCCAGTGGGGCGCGCCGGCGCCGCAGAACAGCCTGTTCTGAGCAGGATGGCGGGCAGGCCTCCCCTGCCCGCCCTTCTTGTCTCGCTCTTGCTCGCCAGACTTTGAACTGGCTCTTAGACTCTTTTCCAGCGCGCCGTCATGGCCTAAGCTAGGGCTCCCTCTCCTCAGCCCCAGTCCTCGCCGTGGAAATTCTCGTTCTGCTGTTCCTGATTCTGCTCAATGGCCTGTTCGCCATGGCGGAAATCGCCATCGTCTCTTCCCGCAAAGTCCGCCTGCTGCAACGCGCGGACGACGGCCAACGCGGCGCGCAAGCCGCGCTGAAACTGGCCAACGACCCCAGCCGCTTCCTGTCCACGGTGCAGATAGGCATCACCTCGATCAGCATCCTGTCCGGCGTTTACGGCGAGGCCGCGCTGTCAGAACAACTGCGCCGGGCGATGCAGGACTATCCCTTGCTGGAGCCCTACAGCAAGCCGCTGTCGGTGGCGCTGATGGTGTTCATCATCACCTTGCTGTCGCTGATCTTCGGCGAGCTGGTGCCCAAGCGGCTGGCGCTGCTCAACCCTGAGGCGGTGGCCACCGCGCTGGCGCGGCCTATGCTGCTGCTGTCGCGGCTCAGCGCGCCGCTGGTCCAGGCCCTGAGCCGCTGCACCGACGGCCTGTTGCGGCTCTTGGGCGCCAAGAAGAGCAGCGATCCGTCCATCACCGAGGAGGAAATCCGGGTGCTGATGGAACAAGGCGCGGACGAGGGGGTGTTCGACCGCGCCGAACAGGAGCTGGTGACCAATATCTTCCGGCTGGACAACCGCAAGGTGGCCGCGGCGATGACGCCGCGCAAGGACATCGTGGCGCTGGATCTGGACGACGCGCCCGAACTGAACCACCGCCTGCTGCAAAACCACCATTTCAACCATTTCCCGGTCTGCCGCGGCAGCATCGAGCAGATCGTCGGCGTGCTGCACGCCAAACGCGTGCTGGACCGCATGCTGGCCGGCCAACAAGCCGACGTCGCCGCCGAACTGTCCCAGCCGCTCTACGTGCCCGCCAAGATCACCTTGATGCAGCTGCTGGAGCAGTTCAAGCAGACCCGCCATCACATGGCGCTGGTGGTGGACGAGTACGGCGAGCTGGAAGGCCTGGTGACGATGAACGACGTGCTGGAAGCCATCGTCGGCGACATGCCCGCCATCAGCGCCGAAAACGACGACATCGCCCAGCGCGAGGACGGCAGCTGGCTGATAGACGGCATGCTGTCGCTGGACCGCTTCAAGGAGTTTTTCGACATAGACGAGGCGCTGCCGGGCGAAGCCGGCGGCAATATCCACACCCTGGGCGGCATGGTGATGTTCCAGCTGGGCCGGGTGCCCAGCGTCACCGACCGTTTCGACTGGAACGGCTTCGGCTTCGAAGTGGTGGACATGGACAAGACCCGGGTAGACAAGATTCTGCTCACCCGACTGCCGACGCCGCCGGCGGCGCTGCCGGCCGACGACGGCATTTAGAACCTGTTTACAATCTCGCGAGCCGGAGCGAGACAAGACGAAAAGCGCTGAGACAGCGGAATGCACAGGGGGTAGGCGAGCATTCTTAAGCGGTTTTCAACGCCTCCTGCTTAAAGTCCCGCCGCAGCGCCGCAGACCAAGCGTTCAGCCCAGCAAGCGCCCGCACACCGTGCTGCGACGGCTGCCGCCGGCGCGGCGTTCCCAATCGTCGAAGCTGGCCAGTTCAACGAAACCCGCCTTGCGCATCATGCCGCCGGACGCGGCGTTTTCCTCGTGGCGGTCCGCCGTCACCCAGCGCGCGCCGCGCGCGGCCAGATCCTCGCAAGCCTGCCGCAACAACAAGCTGCCCAGGCCCTGTCCGGCCTGATCGCGCCGCACCACCGCCTCCATGATGTAGCCGGCGGCGTCCGCCGCCACCTCGGCCGGCCGGTGTTGGGGAAAAGCATCGTGCAGCCGATACAGGATGGCGGCCCCCAGCAGGCCGTCTCGCTCGAACAAGGCCGCCCAGGCTTCGCCGGCAGCCACCTGGCGCAAACTCCGCTCCACCCCGTCCGCCGGCAGCCAGTTCCACGGATTGGGTCCGTGCTCCGTGATCAGCGTCCGCAACGCGTCCACATCCCCCGCCCCGGCCAAACGATATTGCCAACTCATGCGCATCCTTTCGCAAAACGCAGCGTAGCCTGGCCCGCGTCCACTTCCAGTTCGGCCCAGGCGCCGTTCATCAATGTCCATTGCGGCGGCACATGGCCGATATCGGCGTCCACCGCCACCGGATACGGCAGTCCGTCCAAAGCCGTTTCCACGGCCTGGCTGTAGCTCAAGGCGTTCGCGTCCGCGGCGTCCGGCCCGCTGCTGCGGCCCAACACCAGCCCGCTCAAGCCGTCCAGCGCGCCGGACAGGCGCAGGCCCAGCAGCGCGCGCAGCAACTCGCAAGGCCTCAGCTCGCAGTTTTCCAGGTAAAGCAGCGTGGGTTCCCGTTTGAACGCGCGCAAATCGAAATAAGGGCTGCCCTGCAGCCGGCTCAGCGTATCCAAGCAGCCGCCTATCAGCCGGCCGGCCATGCGGGCCCTTTGCGCGCCCAACACGCGCAGCGTGGACGGATAAGACTCTCCCGGAGCGTCCCAGCGCCAAAACGCCTTGTAATGGCCTTGCTGAGGCGGCAAACCGTGGCGCAAGGCGTGCAGCAGCGCCGAATTCTCTTCCATCCGCTGCGGATTGCCCAGATCGAAGAGGTTCGGCCCGTGCAAGGTCGCCCACCCCGCCAACAGGGTCAGCGGCGTCAGCACGGTGGAAATATCGGAAAACCCGGCCAGCCATTTGGGCGGCAAACGCGCCAAGGCGGCGAAATCGATGCCGGCCAGCAATTCCATCGCCCTTTCGCCGCCCCAGGGCGGCAGGATGGCGCGAATCTCCGGATCGAAAAGAAAATGGTTGAGCTCCGCCAGACGTTGGGCGGCCGGCGCGCTGGCGTCCTGGGATTCGCCGCGCAGGCAAGCCCCCTCCACCACTTGCCAGCCCTGATCGCGCAGACATTGCAGCGCGCGATCCAGTTGTCCGTGCAAGACCGGAGGCACGCCGGAGGAAAAAGCGGTGACGGCGATGCGGTCGCCTGGTTTCAAGGGCGCGGGAAAAGCCGTCATCGGCGATTGCTCCTGTGGATAAACATCAAGGCAGGACGGCTTCCTCGCTCAAATCCCGCGCAAAGCTGTGGCTGGTCTTCAGTTGCCGATAACCAAGATGACGATAGAAGGCATGGGCTTCGACGCGATGAACGCTGGAGCGCAGCCGGATGTGCCGATAACCGAGTTGCCGCGCCCAGGCTTCGCAAGCGCTGAGCAAACGCCGTCCCAAACCCTGGCCCTGACAAGCCGGGCTGACCACGATGCCGACAATCTCTATCGCCGACGGCGCTTGCAGCAGGTGCACGCCGCGGCAATGCGCCCAAGCAAGCACGACGCCGTCTCTTTCGGCCACCCAAACCTGGTTGTCCGGCAGTGTCGTCAACCTGGCGAAACGCTCGCTGATGTCCGCTTCCGTCGCTTCATAGCCCAGATCCAGGCATAGCCGCGCCGCGGCGGCGGCGTCCGCTGCCCGCATTGTCCTGATCTCCACCATCTGTCTTCGCCTAGTTGCTCAAGGAAATGACATTGTCGGCATAAGGAGGGATAGCCGGCAAGCCGGTTATTTGTTCTTCAGCCGTCGCAGTTCGATCAATTTGGCGTATTTGATGTAGCTGTTGAAGCAACCGATGCTGATGTGGACCAAACCGGGGACGCCGTCGAGAAAACCGCGGCGAAAAAAATAGAACTTCACGAAGCGCAGCAGCGGGCTGAGGATAAGTTTGGCGATACCCACACGTTTTCCCCTTTGCAACAGTTGTTCCGCCTGCAAGCTGGTATAGCGGTTCTGCTTGCTCAGATACAGCGCGATGTCTTCGCCGGATTCGTGCATCAGCTCGTGACGCAGCTTATGCACAGGGCCGTCGGCGATCACATACTCGTGAACCAGATCGTCGGACCAACGCGCGTGAGCGCGATGGAACAAGCGCAAAGACCAGTCCGGATAGCCTTCTCCGTGTTTCAGAAAACGACCCATGAAACGGTTGCAACGCGGGAACTGGAAGGCCGTGGCCTGTGGATTATCCAGCAGTTCTTTGATTTCATTGACTAAATTTTCCGACAACCACTCGTCGGCATCCAGGCACAGCACCCAGTCGTGGCTGGCCGCCCTTACCGCCAATTGTTTCTGAGGACCGAATCCCAGCCAGTCTTGGTGGATAACTTTTGCCTTATAGGCGGAAGCTATCGCCAATGTCCTGTCGGTGCTGCCTGAATCCACAAGCACGATTTCATCGGCGAAGCCCACGCTGTCCAGGCATTTTTCCAGCGAGGTTTCCGCATTCTTGGTGATTAGCACCACGCTAATTCGCGCACGCATCTTGTTATATGTTTTCCCATATGTAATTTGAAGAAACTGGTAGAAGGCGTCCCGTTTCTGTGGATAACCATGTTTTTTCCATTGTTTTCATCATGTTGGACAAGCTGGAATCTTGTTGTTCACCCTGCGTTTTGCAGACGGAAGGCTTGTGGATAAATCTGAGAGAACCGTGAAGTCCCTGCTTGTCCACAGCTCCGATCCCCTTTGTTCCCACCTGCTTGTGCATGGCGTGAATTTGCCTGCCTAGCTGCTACAGCCACCGATAACTCTTTAACGCAATTTTATATTGATGAAACTGATATAGTCGGCCATTGCTGTGGATAAGCGACAAAAACTTCAAAGGGTTCAGTTACTTGTCCTGTTGATGGGCTTTGGATAGTTTAGGTGCGCTGCGGCATTGCAAATTGTGGATAAATTCGCGCTCAGTTGTCCACAGCGCTTTATCCACAATTGAACTGCAGGGATTTTACTTGGTTAACCACAGCCATGCTCGGGTACAATGCGCGCCATGATGAATGTGCTGATTGTGCGCACCTCGTCGATGGGCGACCTTATCCACACCTGGCCCGCCATTTCCGAGTTGAAAGCGCATTACCCGAATTTCCGCATCAGTTGGCTGGCCGAAGAGGCTTTCGCCGACATTGCCCGTTTGCATCCGGCGGTGGACAGGGTGATCTCCTTGAATGGGCGGCGCTGGCGCAAACGCTGGTGGCTGCCCTCCACCTGGCGCGAGATCCGGGCTTTGCGCAAAGAACTGCGCGACACGCGCTGGGAATTGGTGGTGGACAGCCAGGGCCTGTTGAAAAGCGCCTTGCCGGCCCGCTGGGCCAAGGCGCCGCTGACCGGTTACGACTGGGGCAGCGCGCGCGAGTCTCTGGCCAGCTGTTTTTACGATAAGCGCCACAAGGTGGACTGGAGCTTGTCGGCGATAGAACGCAACCGGCTCTTGTTCGCGCGGGTGTTCGGTTATCAGCCGCAGGGCGAGCCCCGTTTCGGGGTGCCGGCCGGCGAACGGCCCGCCTGGGTGCTGTCCGGCCGCTACGCGGTATTGCTGCACGCCACCAGCAAGGCGTCCAAGGAGTGGCCGGAAGGCCATTGGGTGGAACTGGGCAAACGCCTGTCCATGCAGCATGATCTGGTGATGGTGCTGCCCTGGGGCAATGAACGCGAACGCGAGCGCGCCGAAAGGCTGGCCGCGCGGATGCCGGCCGCGGTGGTGGCGCCCAAGATGGGCCTGATCGAGGCCGCCGGCCTGCTGGGCCACGCCAACGCGGTGGTGGGCGTGGACACTGGGCTGACTCATCTGGCCAATGCCTTGAACGTGCCCTTGGCGGCGATTTACACCGATACCGATCCGGCCGCCACCGGCGTGGTGGAAACGCCGTGGGCCACCAATTTGGGCGGCATAGGGCTGTGCCCGTCGGTGGACGAGGCGCTGCAAGCCTTGTTCGCGCGCAAGGACTGGACATGAACTGGCAACGCAGACTGTATTCCTGGGCCTGGCTGCTGGCTACGCCGCTGGTGCGGCACTATCTGAAGAAGCGGGCGCGCAAGGCGCCGGCTTATCTGGAACACTGGGACGAGCGTTTCGGCAGTCAATTGCAGCCGCGCGCAGAGGGCGCGATCTGGATCCACGCGGTGTCGGTGGGTGAAACCCGCGCCGCTCAGCCCTTGGTGGCGGCGCTGCGCGAAGCCTGGCCGGACGCGCCGCTGCTGATGACGCAGATGACGCCCACCGGGCGGGCCACCGCCTTGCAGCTGTATCCCGACGCAGAAGTGCGTTATCTGCCTTACGATTATCCGCAAGCCGCGCAAGCTTTTCTCGCCGCCTACCGGCCGCGCCTGGGCGTGTTGATGGAAACCGAGCTGTGGCCCAATCTGATTCACGCCGCGGCCGAGCAGCAGGTGCCCTTGTTCCTGGCCAATGCGCGCTTGTCTGAAAAATCGCTGAACGGCTATCTGAAAATCAGCGGTCTGATTTCGCCGGCGGTGGCGGCTTTGAGGGCCGTTGCCGCGCAAACGCCGGAAGATGGCGAACGTTTGCGTCAATTGGGCGCGAAAGCCGTCGAAATCTGCGGCAACACCAAGTACGACATTCAGCCGCCTCCGGCGCAGCTGGCGCTGGCGGAAGCATTCAAGTCCAGGATAGGCCGACGCCGGGTCCTGGTCTGCGCCAGCACCCGCGACGGCGAAGAGGCTTTGATTCTGGATGCCTGGCGGGCCGCGGCCCAAGCGCTGGGCGACGCGCTGCTGGTGTTGGTGCCGCGTCATCCGGAACGGTTCGGCGAAGCGGCCGCGCTGGCCGAGAGCCGCGGCATGAAAGTGCAGCGCCGCAGCGACGGCGCGCCGGTGGACGCCGCCACCCAGGTTTGGCTGGGCGACAGCATGGGCGAAGCCTTCGCCTATTTCGCCTGCGGCGACCTGGCCTTCGTCGGCGGCAGCCTGCTGCCCTTGGGCTGTCATAATCTGATCGAACCGGCCAGCGTGGGCGTGCCGGTGCTGTTCGGTCCCTCCATCTTCAATTTCAAGCAGGCGGCGGCGCTGGCGCTGGCCGCCGGCGCGGCGCGCCAGGTGGCCAATGCGGCGGACTTGATCGGCGCCGTCGTGGAACTGCTGGGCGATGAGCGCCGCCGTCAGGCGATGCGCGAGTCGGCGCTGGCCTTCAGCGGCGCCCATCGCGGCGCCAGCCAGCGCATGAGCGCCCTGTTTCGCCGCAAGCTGAGGGCCGAACGGGACGAATGACGGACCCGCGGCCGCGTTTGCGAAAAAATTAATCATTCGCCGGCTGATCTGCGCCGCGCCTTCTTCTACTCTTCAAACAAGAGCCGCGTCGCCGACGCGGTTCTCCCGAGGCCGCCGGCCCGGGAAGGACGTGCAAAATCCAGTCATGCCCCAGGCCGGTCCACGCCGTCGGAGAACTTCCGAGCGGACAGATCGAATATGACGGGTGCAAAGCGCCGCCGCATCGACTCCGCTGTCTAAGAAGACAAGGAGCTACCATGTTAGCCAACTACAGCGTGTTGCCCACGATGAGCCTGCCGTCCACCACCGACCTGGTGCGCCTGGATCAGCGCCCGCACCCGCCTATCACCCTGAACAGCCCGGCTCTGGACGTGATGACCGATTTGCGGCTGATCAATCCGGTGGGCATTCATCAGAACGCCAGCTTGCGCGAAGCGCACGACCGAATGATCAGCCACGGCATCCGGCTGCTGTTCGTCCACGATGGCGACGGACAGTTCGCCGGCCTGATCACCGCCACCGATCTGCTGGGCGAGCGGCCCATCCAGTGCATGAAGGAACACGGCAAGCACTATGCGGACATCGGCGTGGGCGATGTGATGACGCCGCGCAAGCAGCTGGAAGCCTTGAACCTGGGCGATATCGAACACGCCAGCGTGGGCCATATGGTGGCGACGATGAAGCAGATGGGACGCCAGCACGCGCTGGTGGCGGAGTTCAACCCCGGCAGCGGCCATCATGAATTGTGCGGCCTGTTCTCCACCTCCCACATGGCCAGGCTGCTGGGCATGCCGCTTTCCTTCATCCGCGTGCCGCAGGCCCTGTCGGAAATTCAATATTCCTTGCTGCACGCGATATGAGGGGCGCGGCGCGCAAGTGGGCAAGAATCGGGTCGCCGCGGCGGCCCGATCTGCTTATGCTGGGGCTGTGATCGAATGGAGAGCAGACCATGCACGGCGAAATTCTCGAGGAAGACCGCGACTACGGCCGCATTCGCGACGCCATCCGCTATCTGGTGGCCAACGCCGAGCGCCAGCCGGAGCTGGCCGAGCTGGCCGGCGCGCTGCACCTGTCGGAATCGCGCTTGCAGCGCTTGTTCACCCGCTGGGCCGGCGTCAGCCCCAAGCGCTTTTTGCAGCATCTGACCTGCGAGGCCGCCAAGGCCAGGCTGGGCGGACAGGCCTTGTTGCCGCTATCGCATGAACTGGGTTTGTCCGGCGGCGGGCGCTTGCACGATCTGTTCGTGACGCTGGAAGCGATGACCCCGGGCGAATACCGCAACGGCGGCGCCGGATTGGCGATCGAATGGAGCGTGGAAGCCAGCCGTTTCGGCCCGGTGCTGGTGGCGCGGACCGCGCGCGGCGTGTGCGCGGCGCAATTCGTCGCGGACGAGAAAGAGGCCGTGGCCTGGCTGAGCCGGCGCTGGCCCAAGGCCGCGTTGAGTCATGTTCCCGGCGGCGGCGCCGAGGTGGCCGCGGCCATGTTCGAGCCGTTGCGCGCCGAAGGCCAGGCGCCGCTGGCGCTGCGGGTGCAGGGCAGCAATTTCCAGATCCAGGTCTGGCGCGCGCTGCTGTCCATTCCCTACGGCGGCTTCGCCAGTTACGGCCAGATCGCCGCCGCGGTGGGGCGGCCGCGCGCCGCGCGGGCGGTGGGTAGCGCGGTGGGCGCCAATCCGGTGGCCTGGCTGATTCCCTGCCACCGGGTGATACGCGCCGAGGGCGCTTTGGGCGAATACCGCTGGGGCGCGGAACGCAAGGTGGAGTTGATAGGCTGGGAAGGCGCGGTGATGGCGGGTTTGCAGCCGGCCTAGACCGCGAACTGGCCCAGCGCGCGGAAGAACAGCCGGGACAGCAATTCCAGCCCGTCGTCGTCGCGCTGGCGGTAGAGCGCCAGCGGCACCGCCGGCAGCGGCGGCAGGCTGTGTTCCGGCAAGGGCCGCAGCTGCGCGGAGACGGCGTCGGGAAACAGGGCGCCCACGCCCAGGCCCGCTTCCAAGGCCGCTTGCACCGCCAGCTGACTGGTGCTTTCGAAGACGATGCGATAAGGCTGGTCAAGCTGGTGCAAGGCGCGCAGCATCGCGTCGCGCCAGCTGCAGGGCGCGGAGAACATCACCAAGGGCAGGACCTCCGCTTCCGGTTTCACGCCGTCGCGCGCCAACCATTGCAATGGGTATTCCAGCACCCAGCTCGGCGTCCGCTCCAGCCCGCACTGACGCGGGTTGGCGATCAGCAGATCCAGTTCTCCCTGGCGAAAAGCCGGGCTGAGTTCCCGTTCCAGGGCCACCCGCACTTCGAGCTGCCACTGCGGCTGGGTGGCGGCGAAGTCGGCCAGCACCTGCGGCAGATGACGGCTGATCACATCCTCGATCAGGCCCACCCGGCAACGCCGCGCGGCGGCGGGCGCGACCGTCGGCTGCATCTGTTCGGTCAGGCTGACGATGCGTTCGGCGTAGGGCAGCAATTGCAGCCCCGCCGCGGTGAGGCTGACGCCGCGCGGAGAGCGTCGCAACAGGGTCTGGCCGCAGTGCTGTTCCAGTTTGCGCAGCTGCAAGCTCAAGGCCGGCTGCGTGCGCCCCAAGTCCGCCGCCGCGCGGTTGATGCTGCCGTGGCGCGCCACCGTGATCAGCGCGCGCAGCAAGCCGGTGTCCAAATCTCCAGTCATGATTTTTTCTTATAACAATGCCCTGATTTTTCAGTCTACCTATAAGCGGCGGGAAAGTTTAGCCTAGGGACGGATATTTCTCATGAGGCGTTCAAACATGTTCATCGCGGCTTTATTGCTGGCGGTCGCCGGCTCCGTCGTCTATCACCTGTCGATCAAGCAGGTGCCGGAGGCGGCGAATCCTTTCTTTTCATTGGCGGTCAGTTACGGCGTGGCCATGCTGGTGTGCGTGCTGGGGATGTGGTGGCTGCCCGGCGGCGGCCAGCGTGGGCTGGCCGCGCTGAACTGGAGCAGCCTGGGCGTGGCGGCGGGCATCGTCGGCATCGAACTGGGCTTTTTGCTGGCCTATCGCGCCGGCTGGCATGTCGGCTACGCGGCGCTCAGTTCCAATGTGCTGACCGCGCTGGTGTTGCTGCCGCTGGGCTATCTGCTGTTTCGCGAACAGCCGTCGCTGGGCAAGCTGGGCGGCATGGCCTTGAGCATGGGCGGGCTGTGGATGATGCTGCGCTTCCGCTGAGCGCCGCCCGGTAGACGGGCGACGCTCGGACCACGCCCTCAAGCGGCGTTCAGCGGCAGATGGACGGCCAGCTTGAAGCCGTCCGCCTGATCGCAGAACTCCAGCCGTCCGCGGTGTTGCTTGACCACGCGGCTGACGATGGCGAGGCCGAGGCCGCTGCCGCCGTCGGTGCCGCGGTGTTCGGCCAGCCGTTCGAACGGCGCCAGCGCGGTTTCGCGCAGCTCGGCCGGAATGCCCTTGCCGTGGTCCAGCACGCTGAGCACAGCGAAGCCGTTGTCTTGTTCGACGCAGACCTCCACCGGCGGCGCGCCGTAGCGGCGCGCGTTTTCCAGCAGATTGGACAATAAGCGCTCCAGCGCCAGCCCGTCGCCTTGCAGCTCCGGCTCCGCCAGCCGCTTCAGGCGCACGTCCATGCCCTCGCGGGCGAAGCGCGACACCACGCTGGCGGCGAGGTCGGCCAGCGCCACCGGCTCCAGCCGGGTGGTTTCCTCGGCGCGGGCGAAGTCGATGAACTGGCGGACGATCTGCGACAGCTCGTCGATGTCGGCCAGCATATCGTGCTGATCCGGGCTGTCCTGCTGCAGTTCCAGCGAGAGCTTGAGCCGGGTCAGCGGCGTGCGCAGATCGTGGGACAGGCCGGCCAGCATCAGCCGGCGCTCGCGCGCGGCGCTGTCCAGCGCTTGCGCCATCAGGTTGAAATTATGCGCCAGCACCTTCACCTCGCGCGGGCCGTCCTCCGGCACCGCGGCCGGCATGGTGCCGGCGGCCAGTTCCCGGCTGGCCAGCACCACGCGGCTGATCGGCCGCGTCACCCGCCAGGCGACGACGAAGGCCAGCAGGCTGGCGACGATGGAGGCCAGCAGCGCCGCCTGCATGATGGTGTTGATCGGGCGGTCGCTGTAGCGGCCGAAGGGCAGCACCAGCCAGTAGGCCTGGTCCAGCACGTGCACATTGACCCAGAGCTCGCTGCGATCGTCGATCTGGGCGTGGCGCACTTCTATCGGCTCGTTGAGGCCGTGCGACAGCCGCTGCGCCAGGGTCTCGCCCAGGCGCGGCACGTAGTCGGTGAAATTGACGCCTTGATCGGCGTTGATCGGCAGCAGGCGCGGCAGGCCGGGCCGGTTGTAGCCGGCCAGGAATTCGGCGCGCTCGGTGTTGGTCATCGCCTCCATCGTGCCTTCCAGGAAGGCCAGGGTGTCCACCGTCTGCGAATACAGCTGCTTGTCCAGCAGTTTGTGGCGTTCGCCGGCGGCCATCCACAGGGTGACGAACTGGGTGGTCAGCACCACCAGCACCACCAGCACCGCCAGCCGGAAAAACAGCGAGCCGGTCAGCTTGCGCACCGCTTACTCCCGCGGCGTGCCGTCCGGCACGAACACATAGCCGTAGCCCCATACCGTCTGGATGAAGCGCAGCTGGCTGTCCCCGCTTTCCAGCGCCTTGCGCAACCGGGAGATATGCACGTCTATGCTGCGGTCCAGCGATTCGCCGTTGCCCTTGCCCAGCGCCATTTCCATCAATTGCTCGCGGGTCAGCGGCCGGCGCGGATGGCTGACCAGCACCGACAGCACCGCGAATTCCGCGCTGGTCAGCGTCACCGGCTGGCCGGCCTTGCGCAGTTCCCGCTGGCCCAGATTGAGCACGAATTCGCCGAAGCTCACTTCCTCGTCGGCGTCGTGGCGCGCGCCCAGCGCCGGCGTGGCGTGATGACGGCGCAGCACCGACTGGATGCGGGCGGTGAGCTCGCGCGGATTGAACGGTTTGGGCAGGTAGTCGTCGGCGCCCATTTCCAGGCCGAGGATGCGGTCGATGTCCTCGCCGCGCGCGGTGAGCATGATCACCGGAATGGTTTCGCCCTGGGCGCGCAGCCGGCGTACTACGGCCAGCCCGTCCTCGCCCGGCATCATCACGTCCAGCACCATCAGGTCCGGACGATTGCGCGCCAGCTTGCGGTCCAGGTCCTTGGAGTCCGGCAGGGCCTCCACCGCGTAGCCTTGCTGGCTCAGATAGCGGGTGAGCAGCTCGCGCAGCTTGGCGTCGTCGTCGACGACCAGTATCTTATTGTGTTCCATGCGATTTTTCCTCGGAGCGGTGTGTCAGCTTAGCGGCTGGCCCCGGGCTGCGGCAGCGCGCCTGATGAAGATATGTTAAGCCGGTTCCCGCGATCACACACCTTAACAAATCAGCGATTGTCGCTCATGTCTGCCTCATGCCGCGAGTCTAGGCTGCCTAATGAGGCGTTCCGGCGGTTTGGCCGCGGGGAGATGCCTTTGGCATCGGCGGCGCATGGTGTATGCTGTCCGCCCTCGCCGGCTCGGATCTTGGGATCCGGAGGCCTTTACCAGCCCCTTCGACAGGATAAAACAGCTTTCATGACGCGGTTGCCGATTCTTCTCATCTTTGCCTTGCTGCAAGCGCTCGCCAGCGCGCCGGCCTTGGCGCGAGGGAAGGAGCGCGGCCCCATGCCGCCGGACCTGGAGCCGGCGCCTAGCCGCCGTTGCCAGGCGCGGCCGGATCCGGACTGCAAGGAATTGCGCCGCCTGCGCAATTTGCGTCTGCGTGAAGCGGTGCAGGACGGCGATTTGCCGCCGGAGCTGATGCATCGCGCGCCGCCGCCGTACTGGCGGATGAACCCGGACGGCGCCGCGCCGCCGCCGCCGGATCGCGTCAAGCCTCATTTCTGGCGCGACCGCCGCAAACGTGGCTCGGAGTGAGTCTCCGACGCGTCAAGCCCGGCTGGCGAAGCGGGATTTCTATTGATAAGCTTTGAATAGAGTACGCCAGCCTTTTCATTCCAATTCCAATTCTCATTGCCGGAACGGTTTGCGGAGCAAAACGATTTCGCCGGCATGAGCCTGGCTGGCCGTCCGCCGCGCCGTTAGTGCGCAGCGTCGTTTTCGCCCAATAAAAGCGGTTCACGCTCTCGCGAGCGATAAGGCGTTGCGACTGAGAAAGCGAACAGTACACGCGGCGCATCAGCATTTCGACATTGAGCGGATCGTCAACAGCTGTGCTTAGGCGGGCGTGGAGATAAGCGGTCATGCGCAAGGGGCATGCCTTGAAAAACAATAGGGGATACGGCGCGTTGCGGCGCGCCTGGGGATGGGGGCTGGTCTTGTGCTGGCTGGCGGACGCGGCGGCGGCGCAATGGGATTGCAGCCGCGCCACCGCGCCGCAGCGCTGCGAGCTGCACCGTCAGGGCACGATGGCCTGCAATGATTTGCCGGTCAACGGGCGGCACGCCTGCCTGGAATTTTACACGCCGGCCTTGAGCTGCCTGCGCGAGCGCGACGCCAAGCGTTGCGAAGCCTTGCGGGCGGCGCACAGCTCTTGCGACGGGCTGGAAGGCAAGGCGCGCCGCGTCTGCATCAACGAGCGGCTGCCGCCGCCGGATTGCGCGCGTTCGGCCAACCCCGCGCGCTGCCGCGCCCGCGCCGAGGCCGAACTCAAATGCGCCGACCGCGAAATAGCCCAGCGGCTGTGCGTGCGTCAGGCCTTGCAAGCGGAGTGAGCGCGTTTATTTAGCCGTGGTCGGATCGAACCACAGGCCGCGGTCGGCGAAGGGCGTGCTGGGCGGCAGGAAGGGGTTGTCGATGCGGATCAGCCGCCGGTGCTTCAGGTCCAGCCGCTGGATCAGCCCGGCGTGGTATTTCTGGAACAGCCGCTGGTATTCGCCGTTGCGCAGCATCAGCCGCATGCCCTGTTCCACGCGTTGCGCCAGCTTCTGCCCTTCCGCGTCGCGGCCGAACCAGAAATAGGTGGGCAGCGGGTAGTACAGCAATAAAGACCGCTCCAGCGCGATATGCTTGTATTGCGGCTGGTAAACGCGGATCTCCTCCTCCACTTCCGCCACGCCGCGCGAGAACGCGTCGCCCAGACCGCGTTCCAGCATGCGGAACAGGCCTTCGTAATTGGGGTCGGTCACCACGGTCAGGCCGGCTTGCTTGAGGATGGCGTTGTCGCCCCAGCCATCCCCCTGGATGACGCTGAAACGGCGCAAGTCGGCCAGACCCGTCACCGCGTCGAAATCCGCTTGCCGCGCGTCGCGGATCAGCAGCACGCGATAGCCGAGCAGGCCGCGGTCTATCGGAATCCGCACCGGCAGATAGCGGCGTTCGTAGTCGCGGTTGGTTTCGCGGATCACCACATTGAGCCGGCCGCGCGGGTGGCCCAGTTCCTGCAGCTGGCGGGCTTCGTTCATCCGCGGCGCGAAGCGCAGGCTGTAATCTCCCCAACGCGGGCGGGTGGCGTCCAGCGCCGCGCGCAGAATCGCCCAGTGATAGTCGTAGCGCTCGTCGGCGGGGGTTTCCGGCGCGTGGCCGACGTAGATCATTCCGGCCGCCTGAACGGACGGGGACATGCCGCCGGCCAAGGCGATGAGGACGGCCAGCCAGCAGCCGGCCAGCCGGCGAAGGAATAGGGATTGCCGCATCGGAATAACCTCGAGATGGCGCGCGGAAGCTGCGCGCCGCCCCTTCATGATGGATAGCCGCGCCGCGCCGCGCAAGGGCCGCTCGCCGTTGCCGGGTTTGCGCGCAGTCAAGCGCTTATGCAAAACCAGGACTAGCAGTGAATATTCATATCGACATGAATATATCTGCCTCCTATCATCTCCCGGATGCCGGAACGGCCTTGTCGGCAAGCGGCATTCACACTCGGGGGACGATTTATGCAATTCAAGAAAACACTGCTGGCCTTGTCGCTGGGCCTGGCCCTGGCGCCCGCGCTGACCATGGCGGCGCCGCCGTTGACCGCGGCCAACAGCGGCTCCACCGCGGAAGCGGCGCGCGGCAACGCCTGGCTGGAAATCGACAAGGCGGCGCTGGATCACAATCTGGCCGAGCTCAAGCGCCTGGTGGGCGCCGACACCAAGGTGTGCGCCATTTTGAAGGCGGACGCCTACGGCCACGGCATCGCCAACGTGATGCCGTCCATCATCGCCCAGGGCATTCCCTGCGTGGGCATCGCCAGCAATGAAGAGGCCCGCGTGGCCCGCGCCAGCGGCTATAAGGGCGTGGTGGCGCGCGTGCGCAGCGCCACGCAGGAAGAGATAGCGGACGGCCTGCAATACGATATGCAAGAGCTGGTGGGCAATCTGGAACTGGCGCGCCAGGCGTCCGCGCTGGCCAAGCGCCAGGGCAAGACGCTGCAAATCCATCTGGCCATCAACTCCGCCGGAATCAGCCGCAACGGCGTGGAGCTGGCCAGCAAGCAAGGCCGCCGCGACGCGCTGGCCATGCTCAAGCTGCCCAATCTGCAAGTGGTGGGCATCATGACCCACTTCCCGGTGGAGGATAAGGCCGACGTGGAAAAAGGCCTGGCGGCCTTCAAGCAGGAAAGCGCCTGGCTGATCAAGGCGGGCGGCCTGGACCGCAGCAAGATCACCCTGCACTGCGCCAACAGCTTCGCCACGCTGGAAGTGCCGGAAGCGCGGCTGGACATGGTGCGTCCGGGCGGCGCCATCTTCGGCGACACCGTGCCCAGCCATACCGAATATCTGCGCGTGATGGCCTTCAAATCGCGCGTGGCGGCGGTGAACCGCTATCCGGCCGGCAACACCGTCGGCTACGACCGCACTTACACCCTGAAGCGCGAGTCCTTGCTGGCCAATATCCCGGTCGGCTATTCCGACGGCTATCGCCGCGCCTTCACCAATAAGGCGCATGTGCTGATCAACGGCCAGCGCGCGCCGGTGGTGGGCAAGGTGTCGATGAATACGCTGATGGTGGACGTGACCGAGATTCCGGGCGCCAAGATCGGCGACGAGGTGGTGTTGTTCGGCAAGCAGGGCAAGGGCGAAATCGGCGCCGCCGAGCTAGAGGACATCAACGGCGCCTTGCTGGCCGACCTGTACACGGTGTGGGGCAATTCCAACCCCAAATTGCTGGTGAACCGCTAGCGCCGGTTCAAGGCCGCGCGCGTTTTGAATAGGCGCTGAGCCTGGCCGCGCCGCCGCCGTTCGCGGCGGCGGCGTGTGAGTCTTCACAGTCTGCTGGCGAATTGCCCTGGTTTGGACTTAGATGAATCATGTTCACGCATCAGGAGTGCGCCATGCAGTTCGACGAAGTTCGCCCAGAGCATTTCACCACGCTGTCCCGCAACCCGTTTCCGCATATTCTGATCGACCGGGCCTTGCAGCAGATCGCCGGCGGCAGCGCCGATGGCTCGCAGTTCCGCAAGGACGTGCTGGCCGCGGCGGGCTGGAGCCATGGCGGGCTGACGCCGTTCGGCAAGTATCCGGCCGACGCCTGCGTGGCGTTCAACCGCATCCGCAAGGTTTTGGAAGTGACCCAGGAGCCTGGCGCGATTCTGGCGGAGCTGGAGAAGGACGCGCCCACGGTCTGAAGCCCGGCGCGCATCATGCAAAAGCCCGCCTGTCGGCGGGCTTTGTTCTTGCGTGCAGACGCCGGATCTAGCCGGCGGCCTTTCTCAGGATGATGTACAACTCATCCTTCAGCCGCAGTTTTTCCTTTTTCAGGGTTTCGATTTCGAAGTCGACGGAAGGCTCGATGCGCGCTTCCATATTCTTGATCTTCTGGTCCAGGTCGTTGTGTTTGTTGAACAGGCGGGTGAAGTGCTCGTCTTCGGTTTTCAGCTTGCTGATCAGTTCGCGGTATTCGGGAAACATGGGCGACTCCTTGGGCGGGTGGATACATGGAGCGGCTGACGACGCGGACCCGGGCGAAGCCTAAGGGCAAAAACTGCGGCCGTCAGCGATCAGATACTGCCAAACCATGCTAACACCGCGCGGCGGCGAAGGTTATTGATCCAGAGCAGACACCCACCCTTAGGCCAGCCGGGCGCGGCAAGGCGCGCTCAGAGTCTGTTCAACGCCGTATCGCCGAAGCGCGGCAGGTTCTCAGGGCTTGAACCAGGGGCGTCCGCGCTGGGTGGGCAGCTGGTAGCGTTCCGCCAGTTTCTCGTAGCCGCCGGCGGCGGCGAAGCGGCGCAGGCCCTGGTTGAAGCGGTCGCGGTCGCGGACGTCGCGGAAGGTCAGCCGGTAATGGGTGGGGGTGAACAGCGCGTACGGGCAGAGCTTGGCGCCGACGTCGATTTCCCGGCGCAGCTCGTGGCTCAACTGCTGGAAGATGTTGACGTCGGAAATCGCCACGTCGGCGCGCTCGCTGTACAGCAGGCGGTTGAGGGTGACCTGCGGCGATTCTTCCCGGTAGGACGTAATCTGCGGCGCCAGCGCGGCGAAGTCGGGGCCCAGGTAGAGGTGGGCGCCCTGGAAGGCGGCCACCCGGAAACGGGCCAGGTCGTCCAGCCGGCGCAGGCGGATGCGGCGTTTGCACAGCGTGATCGCCATGTTCTGGTAGACGATGTAGGGCTCGGAAACATGGCCGCCGCTATTGGCGATGGCGGCGTCCACCTGGCCGTTGGCCAGCCAATTGTGCGCGCGCAGATTGGGGCCGAAGCGGATCTGGGGCTGATAGCCGGCCTGGATCAGGGCCTGGCGGACGATATCGTATTCCACGCCTTTGGCGCGCTCTGCGTCGATATAGGGCTGCTTGGTTTCGCCCAGCGCCACCCGGATCGATGGCAGCGCGGCTATCGGGGTGCTGAGCGCGCCGAACAGCAGGGCCGGCAAGGCGCGGCGGGCGAGGTGGAGCGGCGAGAAAGCCATGGGGCGGTAGCGGATATCGATGTCTTGCAATGGCGCGCGCGCTTGGGCGGGGCCGCCGAATAGATTATTTATAGCCGCTGGTCCGGGTCCGGTCTTGTCTGATGCGCGGACGCGGGCCGCGGCTGCCGCATTGTAGCGATTGCGCGGCCGGGCTTCCCGGCTTTCCGGCAAGGGGCCGGCAAAAAGCGAGAATATGGCTTATCCACAGGATTTGGCGCAATGCCGTGCTTATCCACAGCGTGCTTAGCGCAGAGCCTGCTGCGCGTCGGCGATGCCGTGTTGAAAACCCTTCTTATTTGATGCCCAGCCTTTCCATCCGATAACGCATGGAGCGGAAGGTCACGCCCAGCTGCTTGGCGGCCTGGGTGCGGTTGAAGCGGGTGCTTTCCAGCGCCTTGAGTATGGCCTCGCGCTCCACCCGGTCCAGAAAGTCCTGCAGCGCTTCGCCGTCGGCGCATGTCGGCGCTTCGCCGTCGCCGTGGCCGCCGTGATCGCCAGGCAGCAGTTGCAGGTCCGGCAATTCGATGTGGGCGTCGTTGGCCAGCGCCACCGCGCGCTCCAGGATGTTTTCCAGTTCGCGGAAATTGCCCGGGTAATTGTATTCCAGCAAGGCCTTGAGCGCCGCCGGCGCCAGCCGCGGTTTTTCATCGGGGGAAAAGCGTTCCAGCAGGCCGGCGATGTAGCGCGGCAGATCCTCGCGCAGTTCGCGCAGCGGCGGCATGCGCAGCGGCAGCACGTTCAGCCGGTAATACAGGTCCTGGCGGAAGCTGCCGGCGTCCACCCGCGCCGCCAGGTCTTTGTGGGTGGCGCAGATGATGCGCACGTCCACCGCTTCTTCCTGGGCGTTGCCGAGGCGGCGCACTTTCTTTTCCTGAATCGCGCGCAGCAGCTTGACCTGCATCGCCAGCGGCAGATCGGCCACTTCGTCCAGAAACAGCGTGCCGCCGTTGGCTTGCTGAAAGAAGCCGTCGCGGTCGTTGTCGGCGCCGGTGAACGCGCCTTTGCGGTAGCCGAAGAATTCGCTTTCCATCAGCGTTTCCGGGATGGCGCCGCAGTTGACCGGAATGAACGGCCGTTCGGCGCGCGCGCTGTGCTCGTGTATCATCCGCGCCGCCTGTTCCTTGCCGGTGCCGGACTCGCCGCTGAGGTAGACCGCGGCCTGGCTGCGCGCCAGCTTGCCGACCAGGCGCAAGGCTTCCTGGATCGCCGGGGATTCGCCGTCCAGCCGCACCGCGGCGCCGGGCTTGCCGTTGTCCACGCGCAGCACGGACTTCACCAGGCTGCGCAATTGCGCCAGGCTGACCGGTTTTTGCAGGTAGTCGAAGGCGCCGGCCTTCATCGCCAGCACCGCGTTGTCGGTGTTGCCGTAGGCGGTGATCACCGCGATGGGCACGTCCAGCCCCTGCTCGGCGATATGGCGCACCACCTCGATGCCCTCGCCGTCCGGCAGGCGCATATCGGTCAGCGCCAGGTCGAAGGGCTGGCTGTTCAGGCTGAGTTTGGCGGCGCCGACGCTGGCGGCGGTGGCCACGTCCAGCCCCATCTTGATCAGGGTCAGTTCCAGCAGTTCGCGGATGTCCGGTTCATCGTCGATCACCAGCACGCGCAGGGAGGATTTAGCCATAAGCCTTGTGACAGATCAGACGGAACACGCCGCCGGGCGGGCAGTAGTCCAGCCGCGCGTCGTTGGCTTCCGCCAGCTCGCGCGCAATGTACAGGCCCAGTCCGGTGCCGGCGCTTTCCGTGGTGAAAAAGGGTTCGAACAAGCGGGCCTGGGCATCTTCGCTCATGCCCGGCCCATCGTCCATGACCTTGATGGTCAGGTGGTTTTCCACTTCGCCCACTTCGATGCGCACCGCGCCCGGCTGTTTGCTGGAGTAGCGCCAGGCGTTGGCCAGCAGATTGTTGAGAATCTGGCCGAAATGACCGCGGTCGAACTGGACCGCGGCGGCCTGCGCCTGGTAGACGCAGCAGATCGCGCCGGCGGCGGCGGCCTCCACCACGCCGAAGTGGTCCAGCAGTTCGTCCAGAAAAGGCTGCAGCCGGATGGGCTCGGGCTTGATCCGGTCGCGGCGGTTCAAGGCCAGCACTTCCTGCACCATGTGGTTGATGCGCTTGCTATTGCCTTGCACGATGCGGATCAGCCGCTGGCGCGCGGGATCGGTTTCGTCTTCGGCCAGCAGATCCGCCGCGTGGTTGATCGCCGACAGCGGGTTGCGGATTTCATGGGCGATATTGGCGGTGAGCCGTCCCAGCGCCGCCAGCTTCACGCGTTTGCCCTCTTCCGCCATGTCGGCCATATCGCGCATGAACAGCAAGAGCGCGTGGTCGTCGCCCATCAGCACCGGCACCATGCGGCCCACCAATTGGCGGCCGCGGATATTGCGGTCTATGAAGCTGGGATTGGGCGGGCAGCCGTTGTGCCGCCAGCGCTCCACCAGCGGCAGCAGTTCCGGGACGACGTGGCCGCGGCGCATGGCGCCGAAGTAGCGCGCCGCCTGGTTGTTGAACTGGCGCAGCAGGCCGGACGGGTCCAGCACCACCACCGCGTCGCGCTGGCTTTGCAGCACCAGTTCGTTCAGGCGGTTGAGGTTGGCGATTTCGCCGCCGCGGCGGGTGGCCAAGGCCTCGGAGTCGCGCGCCACCCGGCCCAGCTTCCAGGTGACGATGGAGGTGATGAAGCCGGCGGTGGCCAGCAGCGCGGAGTAGTAGAAGTCGGAACCGCGGCCTATGCCCAGGTATTGCTCGACGCCGACGAAGGACAGCAGGATCAGCGTGGCGATGGAGGCGTAGAACAGCGCGTAGCGGCCGGAGGACAGCAGGCCGGCCACCGCCAGATAGGGCAGGAGCAGGATGCCGTAGCCGCTGCGCACGCCGTCGTTGATGCCCATCAGCAGCACGATCATCGCGATGTCGGCGGCGATGGCCAGGGTCAGTTGCAGGGTGTGGGCCAGCCGGCCGTTGCGCAGCAGGAACCAGGCGCCGATCAGCGCGGCGTAGACGCCGCTCCACAGATAGAAGGCCTTGCCGCCGGCCACCAGCGATTCGCCTTCGCGGTTGGCGAACAGCGACATCGCCAGCAGCACCAGCAGCAGCGCCGCCCGGAAGCTGTTGATGAAGACCAGCCCGCTGCGCGGGGTCAACGGCGTGGGCGGGCGGTCCCGGTTCATGTCGTCGGCAGCTCGCTGATGGCGCCGACGCTCCATTTCTTGGGCATCAGCTTGCCCTTCTTGCCGCGCTTGCCGGCGAACTCCGCCAGCGCCAGTTTTTCATCGGAGGCCTTGCCGCGCACCGACAGCGTGGACAGCAGCGCCTTGTCGCCGTTGACGAGGCCGACGGCGGTGAGGGCTTCGCCGTTGTCCAGCGCCATCAGCATCAGGCCGCGGCCCTTGGCCAGCTCCTTGAGCTCGGCGGCCGGGAAGGCCAGCAGCCGGCCGTTGTCGGCGGCGGCCACCAACTGGGTGGCTTCGACTATGCCGGCCGCCGGCAGCGGCGCTGGGGTCAGCACGCTTTCTTCCGGGTTCAGCGTCAGGAAGGCCTTGCCGGCCTTGACCCGGCCGGCCATGTCGCCCAGCTTGGCGATGAAGCCGTAACCGCCGGAACCGGCGACGACGAAGCGGGTCTCGTCCTTGCCGGACAGCATCTGCGCCGGCTTGGCGCCGTCCTGCAGGTCCACCAGCGAGGCCACCGGCACGCCGTCGCCGCGGCCGGTGGGCACGTCGGCCGGATCCACGGTGTAGGCGCGGCCCTTGGAGTCCAGCACGATCACCGACCACACGGTGCGGGTTTCCACCACGGTGTGCAGCGCGTCGCCGTCCTTGAAGGCCAGCGCGGCGAGGTCGACGTTGTGGCCGACGCGGGCGCGGATCCAGCCCTTTTGCGACAGGATGATGGTGACCGGCTCGTCGGCTATGGTCTGGGTCAGCACCGCGCGCTCGGCGGTCTTGATCTCGCTGCGGCGCTTGTCGCCGTATTTGGCGGCGTCGGCCTGGATTTCCTCGCGCATCATGGTGCGCAGCGCGTCCGGGGTGTCCAGCACGTGGCGCAGGCCTTCGCGCTCCTCGCGCAGGTCGGACAGCTCTTTCTCCAGCTTGAAGCCTTCCAGCCGCGCCAGTTGGCGCAGGCGGATTTCCAGGATGTCCTCGGCCTGGATCTCGGTCAGGCCGAAGGCCTTGATCAGGTCCGGCTTGGGCTCGTCGGATTCGCGGATCACGCGTATCACTTCATCGATGTGGATGAAGGCGATCATCCGCCCTTCCAGGATGTGGATGCGCTTTTCCACTTGGGCCAGCCGGTGCTGCAGGCGGCGGGTGACGGTGGTGCGGCGGAAGTCCAGCCATTCGCTGAGGATGGGCTTGAGACCTTTCTGACCCGGCCGGCCGTCCAGGCCTATCATCACCAGGTTCATCGAGGCGTTGCCTTCTAGGCTGGTCTGCGCCAGCAAGGTGTTGATGAACTCGTCCGGGTCCTGGCGGCTGGATTTGGGTTCGAACACCAGGCGCACCGGGCACTCGCTGTCGGATTCGTCGCGCACGCGGTCCAGCAGCGACAACATCAGGCTCTTCAGGTTTTGCTGGTCCTGGGTCAGCGCCTTCTTGCCGGTCTTGACCTTGGGATTGGTGGCTTCTTCGATCTCCGCCAGCACTTTCTGCGCGCTGGAGCCGGGCGGCAGTTCGGACACGATCACGCGCCACTGGCCGCGCGCCAGTTTTTCCACTTCCCACTTGGCGCGCACGCGCACGCTGCCGCGGCCGCTCTCATAGGCGGCGAGGATGTCTTCGGCCGGGGTGATGATCTGGCCGCCGCCGGGGAAGTCCGGGCCGGGCACGTATTGCATCAGCGCCGCGGTGTCCAGTTCCGGATCGTCCAGCAGCGCGACGCAGGCTTGGGCCACTTCGGTCAGATTGTGCGGCGGGATTTCGGTGGCGAGACCCACGGCGATGCCGGAGGCGCCGTTGAGCAGCACCATGGGCAGGCGCGCCGGCAGCAAGCGCGGCTCTTCGAAGGCGCCGTCGTAATTGGGTACGAAGTCCACGGTGCCCATGTCGATTTCCGACAGCAGCAGATCGGCGATCGGCGTCAGCCGCGCCTCGGTGTAACGCATCGCCGCCGCGCCGTCGCCGTCGCGGCTGCCGAAGTTGCCCTGGCCGTCGATCAAGGGGTAGCGCAGCGTGAAGTCCTGCGCCATGCGCACCAGCGCCTCGTAGGCGGAGCTGTCGCCGTGAGGATGGTATTTACCCAGGATCTCGCCGACCACGCGCGCGGATTTCACCGGCTTGGCGCCGTGGGCCAGGCCCATGTCGCGCATCGCGTACAGGATGCGGCGCTGCACGGGTTTCTGGCCGTCGGCCACTTCCGGCAGCGCGCGGCCCTTGACCACGCTCATCGCGTATTCCAGGTAGGCGCGCTCGGCGTAAAGGTCCAGCGGAATCCACTCGCCGTCGTCGGCGTCTGCCGCGGGCGGAGTGGGCGGCGGCGGGGTCAGGGCGGCGGCGCCGTCCGGCGTAATCTCGGCAAACAGATCGGTATCGTTCATATGGGCAAGGCAGGAGTTGAATCGGTTAGCGTTCATCGGCCGGCGTTTGCGCCACGGCAAAGCCTGTCCTCACGGTTATAGCTGGCAAACACGCCTTGTCGTAAGCTTGGCCCGGGCGCGCCGCTAAGCCGGCCGATGATAATGAATCAGTTCAGGGGAATTCTACTATGGCAAACCGAGTTGCGTGGCACTGCCACCGTTTCGATGGTTTTACGCCGCTGGCGCTGTATCGGGCCTTGCAGTTGCGCGACCGGGTGTTCGTGGTGGAGCAGCAGTCGATTTACGGCGACGTGGACGGCGTGGACCTGCACTGTCTGCACCTGTCCGGCCACGACGACGGCGGCCGGCTGCTGGCTTACGCGCGCCTGATCGCGCCGGGGGAGAAATACCCGGATGCGGCGGCGATAGGCCGGGTGGTGGTGGCGCCGGAGGCGCGCGGCCAGGGCCTGGGCAAGGCGCTGCTGGCGCAGGCGGTGGCGCAGTGCCGCGCGCATTTCCCGCAGGCGGCCGTCATGTTGTCGGCGCAGACCGACGCTCAGGCCTTGTACGAAAGTTTCGGCTTCTGCGTGGTGTCCGCGGCTTACGACGACGGCGGCATTCCGCATGTGGACATGCGGCGCGAGGCCGGCGTCTGAGAACCTGTTTACGATCTGCTGCGCGTCGGCGGAATAGTTAGACAAGGGCGTTGAAAACGCTTTCAGAATGCTCATGTACCCCCTGTGCATTCCGCTTCTTCAACCGTTTTCGCCTTGTCTCGCCTTAGCTCGCGAGATCGTAAACACGTTCTGAGCGCTCGCGGCATGGCCCACAATGAAAAACCCACCCCGCAAGAGGGTGGGCGCATTGGACGGGGCGTTGGGCTCAGCGCTTGACCGCCGGGCCGTCGCTGCCCAATTCCACCGCGTAGGCCAGCGCCAGTTGCGAGAACTTCAGCGCGTGGCGAGCCTGGTTTCCGGCGCTGGCGAGGGTGTCGCGCACGGTGTGGATATTGGGGTTGGACTGGTTGAAGGCGGACTCGAACGGGAAGGACGCCGGGTAGCCGTTCTTGTGCCAGGAGGCGTGGTCCGAGCACGCGTAGCCGCACGAGCTATAGCCCACTTTCAGATTGGGCAGATAGACCTTGGCCAGGTTGGCGAGGAAGGTGTTCTGCGACGCGTTGGTGTAGTCGGTGAACAGGAAGATGTCCTCCGCGCTGCCCTGGTAGTTGGTCATGTCCAGCTGCAAGGCGCCCACCACGTTGACCTTCTGCTGCTTGTAGCGGTTGGCGATGTCGGAGGAGCCGCGCAGGCCCACTTCTTCCGCCGCGTAGGCCATGAACTTGATGGTGCGGCGCGGCTGGTAGTTGTTGGCCATCAGCACGCGGATCACCTCGGTCAGGCTGGCGATGCCGGAGGCGTCGTCGTCGGCGCCCGGCGCGCGGCTGGTTTCGCCGGTGCCGTTGCCCACGGTGGAGTCCAGATGCCCGCCCAGCACCAGGGTTTCGGCGGCGTTGTCCTTGCCCTTGATGGTGAGGATCACCGATTTCTGCGGCCAGGCGCTGTGGGCGAACTGCTCCACGCTCACGTCGCCGCGGCCGGCGGCCAGCTGCCGCCATTGGCTGGCGATCCAGTTGGAGGCGTTGACGCCGTGGCTGGTAGTGTAGAAGCGGTTCTGGTAGTTGGACAGGGACTGGATGGTGCCGAGGATGTTGCTGTCCTGCAGCTGCGGCAACAGCTTGTTGACGGCGGCCTGGTCGTTGATCTGGTAGCTGGGCAGCAGCGCGCTGGCCACCGGGGCTTTCAGCGCGGTGCGCGCGTCCTGCAGATCCTTGTGCACGATGAAGCCGCCGCAATGGCGCAGGCTGTGGTGGATGGCGTCCGACAATTGCGGCAGCACGCTGTCGTCCACTTGCACCAGGTGGACCTTCTCGGTGGCCACGCCCTTGGCGGACACGCCGGCCGGCAGCGCGCTCACCGCCAGCTGGCGGCTTTCCTGACTGCGGCTTTTCGGGCTGACCTGTTGCAATAGCTGGTAGGCGTCGTCGCCGATGGAAATCCACACCGGGGCGGCCTGGGCGGCGCCGGCCAGGCTGGTGGCGGCCAAGAGCGCGACGAGACTCGGTTTGAGAGTGAGCATTCCGGAATTCCTGAGCGATGCCGGCCATGGACGGGCCATGGCCGGCGGATGGGAGAAACGGCGCGGGCCGTCATGGCCGCGCCGTCAGGCGGTCATCAGCTGCCGCAAGCCACGCCCACGGCGGTGAAGGCCTTGGTCACGTCGGCCTTGCTGTAGCCGCGCGCTTCGGCCGCTTTTTCAACGCCGCAAGCGGCGCTGTTGTAAGTGGCGTTGGAGGTCCAGTACAGGCGGTTGGCGTCCACGAATACTTCAAAGGCCTTGCGGGTGTTCCAGCCGGCGCTGGTGGCGATCAGGTAGAAGGCCTTGTTGTACACGCCGCTGGAGTAGTGCACGTCCAGGCCGCTGGTGTAGTCCTTGGCGTGGCCGATGGAGCGGCCGTCCTTGGTCGGATCGGCGAAGTAGCGCAGCGCGCCGGTCTGCTTGAAGATTTCCGCGCCTACCAGGAAGTCGTTCTTGCCCTTCATGTAGTACTCGGCGGCTTCGCCGGCCATGTCGGAGAACGCTTCGTTGATGCCGCCGGACTGGCCGCTGTAGACCAGGCCGGAGTTCTGCTCGGTGAAGCCGTGGCTGACTTCGTGAGCGGACACGTCCAGCGACACCAGCGGATAGAAGCGGGTGGCGCCGTCGCCGAAGGTCATCGCGCTGCCGTCCCAGAACGCGTTTTCATAGTTGCGGCTGTAATGCACCTTCATCAGCAGCTTCTGGTTGATCGGACGCAGGTTGAACCAGTCCTTGTACAGATTGAACACCACGTTGCCGAAGTAGTGGGCGTCGTTCAGCGGCGAGTAGGCGCCGTTGATCTGCTTGTAGGTGTTGGTGGGGCAAGCGAACTTGTACGGGGTGGTGCCGCTGGTGCCGCCGTTCAGGTTGATGGTGGCCACGTTGCCGCTGTCCATCTTGCAATCGCTGGTGACGATCAGCGGGCCGTAGTTGGTGCCGTACAGGTATTTGCCGGTCTTGGCGTTGCCGCCGGGACCGTTGGCTTCGGCGTGGTTCAGGCCTTCCCACTGCTTCAGCACCTGGCCGCTGTTGGCGTCGATGATGAGGTGCGGGCGGCTGGGCTCCTTACCGCCTTCCACCAGGAAGGACACCAGGTAAACCAGCTGGGCGGTGTTGTTGTCCAGACGGACCACCAGTTCCGTCTTCTCATTGCGGGTTTCGTAGCCGTTGGCCTTCAGCGCCTTGGCGCTGGCCAGCACCTGGGAGGCGCTGAGCGCCGGCTTGACCGAAGCCAGGTCGGAGCCGATGCCGCGCACATAGTAGCCGGACAGCTTGCTGGCTGCGGCGGTGGACGAGCCTTTGGCGAACTGTTTTTCCTCCACCACGGCCTCGCCCCACACCGGCACGCCCTGATAGAACTGCTGGTAGCGGGTGACGACTTTGCCGTTGGGGAACTGGGCGCTGCGCTGCGCTTTCAGTTCGCCCTGGTTGATGCCGGCGGCGCTGAACACGCTGGCGCCGTCGACGAGTTTGCTGGATTTGGCCAGCGCTTCCAGGTTGACGCGCTCGGCGGCGTGGGCGGAACCGTAAGCCAGGGCGAGAGCGGACAGCACCAGTACGCGAACCATCGCAGTTTGGGTTTTCATCACGACTTTTTCTCCAATGTAGATCAGCAGGACACGGTAATGCCCCGCGTCAAGCCGGCGGGTCTTGCATAAAGGCCGCCGGCGCCAGACAGGCTTGCGCCTGCCCTTTCGGACGCTTGGAAACCGTTCCCTCAAGATGGCTGCCGCCATCGGGCGGGGAGGTTTTCGCCGCGTCCCTTATGCATTCCCGACATGGGACGTCGCTCTGAGCATGGGAAAGGAATTGCTGAAACCAGAGGACGTTGGCTTGGTTTGTTCTGACGACCACTTGCCAAATGCATAAATTATGTATTGGTTTTTCCGACTTGATATGCATCTGTTCTAAGTGCCAGTTGCCTGGGCATGGCCGGCGGCGGGCATGACCGAAATCAAAGCGGGGCGTCGAATCCTTGGTAGACAAGGAGAAGAGAGGGAAACATCAAGAAAATGAAAAGCCGCATCATCCCGATGCGGCTTGTTGTGATGCGGCAACATCCAAATCGCTATAAAAGCGGACAAACTGTCTAATTTGAGATGGTTGCAGTTTTTTGAATATGCGTAAAACTCATTATTTCAATGAGTTGTCCTCACTGGAGACCGGCTCACGGCGCCAGCCGCGCGATCTTCCAGCCGCCGTCTTCCCGCAAGGCGTACTGCACCCGGTCATGCAGCCGGCTGGGTCGGCCCTGCCAGAATTCCAGCCGGTCCGGCGTCACCGCGTAGCCGCCCCAATGCGGCGGCCGCGGCACGTTCAGCGGGTGTTTGACCCCGAACATCGCCGCGCGCGACACCAGCACGCCCTTGGAGCCGATCTCGCTGCTCTGCTCGCTGGCCCAGGCGCCTACGCGGCTGGTGTAGGGCCGGCTGGCGAAATAGGCGTCGGATATTTCCGGCGCCACCTGGGCGGCGCGGCCCTCGATGCGGATCTGCCGTTCCAGCTCCGGCCAGAAGAAGGTCAGCGCCACATAGGGGTTGTCGCTCAGCTGGCGGCCCTTGCGGCTCAGATAATTGGTGTAGAACAGCAGCTGGCCGTCTTCCACGCCCTTGAGCAACACGATGCGCGATGTGGGGCGTCCGTCCGCGCCGGCCGTGGCCAGGTTCATCGCCGTGGGTTCCGGCATCTGCGCGGCGATGGCCTGGTCCAGCCAGCTCTCCAGCTGGGCCAGCGGGTCCGGCAGGCACTCCTCCGGCGACAATTCTTTCTTGGAAAAATCCTTGCGGATGTCTGCGAGGTTCAGCGACATTTCGTCCTCCTTGATGGGGCTTATCTTATGCCAGCTTCGCTTGGCCCATATAGGGGTTTGCGCAAGAAGAACGCGTTATTTGGGACGCGCGCGGCGCCGGATTCTGCTATGTCGTATAAGGCGCCGGCGACGGGCCGGCGCGGCTTGCCGCCGCGGCGCAGGACTTGCGGTTCAAGTTAGGCTAAAATACCCCATTTCTTTCCGCGGCTTATCCGCCCATGCATCTGTTCGCCCTTGGTTTGAACCACCATACCGCACCGCTCTCCATCCGGGAAAAGCTGGCTTTTCCTGCGGAGGTGTTGCCCAAGGCGCTGGACAGCCTGGTCAGCTCGCATGCGGCGCGCGAGGCGGCCATCGTCTCTACCTGTAATCGCACCGAAATCTATTGCACCGGCGGCGATCCGCAGGCGGCGCTCAGCTGGCTGGCGCAATATCACGGCCTGGCGCTGGCGGAAATGCAGCCCTATCTGTATCAACTGGACGAGGCCAACGCCGCGCGCCACGCTTTTCGCGTCGCCTCCGGCCTGGACTCCATGGTGCTGGGTGAAACCCAGATCCTGGGCCAGCTGAAGGACGCGGTGCGCAGCGCCGAACACGCCGGCACCATGGGCACCCTGCTCAACGGCCTGTTCCAGCGCACCTTCGCCGTGGCCAAGGAGGTGCGTTCCAACACCGCGGTGGGCGCCAGTTCGGTGTCGATGTCGGCGGCGGCGGTCAAGCTGGCCGAGCAGATCTTCCCCACCATTGGCGAACTGAACATTCTGTTCGTCGGCGCCGGGGAAATGATAGAGCTGGTGGCCACTCACTTCGCCGCGCGCAATCCCTCCTGTATCACCGTGGCCAACCGCACGCTGGAGCGCGGCCAGCGGCTGGCGGAGCAGTTCGGCGGCAACGCCGTCACCCTCGCCGAGCTGCCGGACATCCTGCCGCGCTACGATGTGTTGGTCACTTCCACCGCCAGCCAGCTGCCCATCATAGGCAAGGGCATGGTGGAGCGCGCGATCAAGGCGCGCCGTCACCGCCCCATCTTCATGCTGGACCTGGCGGTGCCGCGCGACATCGAAGTGGAAGTGGGCAAGCTGGCCGATGTGTTCCTGTACAGCGTGGACGACATCGCCAGCGTGGTGGAAGTGGGCAAGGAAGCGCGTCAGAGCGCGGCCGCGGAAGCCGAAACCATCATCCAGGCCCGGGTTTGCGAGTTCAGCGACTGGCTGAAGAAGCGCGAAACCGTGCCCTTGATCCGCGCGCTGCGCGACGATGCGGACCGGCTGCGCCGCGCCGCGCTGGACGCCGCGCTCAAGCAGCTGGCGCGCGGCGAAGCGCCGGAGCGGGTGCTGGAAACCCTGTCGGTGCAACTGACCAATAAATTGATGCATCCCCCCACCCGGGCCTTGTCGTCCGGGCGCGGCGCGGAGCACGACGCGCAGGTGGAAGCCGTGGCGCGTCTTTATCGTTTACACCCGGAGTCGTAATGAAAGCGTCAATTGCGGCCAAACTGGCGCAACTGGCCGATCGTCTGGAAGAGGTGACCCACCTCCTGGCCAGCGAGGCGGCCACTCAAAATATGGATGCGTTCCGCAAGCTCACCCGCGAGCACGCCGAACTCAGCCCGGTGGTGGAAACCTACCAAGGCTATCGCCAGTGCGAAAGCGACATCGCCGCGGCGGAAGACATGTTGTCGGACCCGGAAATGAAGGAGTTCGCCCAGGCGGAAATCGCCGAGGGCAAGGATAAGCTGGCGGTCTTGGAGCTGGAGTTGCAGAAGTTGCTGCTGCCCAAGGACCCCAACGACGAGAAAAACATCTTCCTGGAAATCCGCGCCGGCACCGGCGGCGACGAGGCCGCGCTGTTCGCCGGCGACCTCCTGCGCATGTATACCCGCTACGCCGAACGCAATCGCTGGCAGGCGGAGATCGTCTCCGCCAGCGAATCCGACCTGGGTGGTTATAAAGAAGTCATCGTGCGCCTGATCGGCTTCGGCGCCTATTCCCGGCTCAAGTTCGAATCCGGCGGCCACCGCGTGCAGCGGGTGCCGGTGACCGAGACCCAGGGCCGCATCCACACCTCGGCCTGCACCGTGGCGGTGATGGCCGAGGCCGACGAACTGGCCGACGTGGTGCTGAACCCGTCTGATCTGCGCATCGACACCTTCAGGGCCAGCGGCGCCGGCGGCCAGCACATCAACAAGACGGATTCCGCGGTGCGCATCACCCATATTCCGACGGGGATTGTGGCGGAGTGTCAGGACGGCCGTTCCCAGCACGCCAACAAGGCCAGCGCCATGCAAGTGCTGGCGGCGCGCATCATGGACATCCAGCGCCGAGAACAGCAGCAGAAGGAAGCGGCCGAGCGCAAGAGCCTGATCGGCTCCGGCGACCGTTCCGAGCGCATCCGCACCTATAACTTCCCGCAGGGCCGCATCACCGACCACAGGATCAATCTGACGCTGTACAAGCTGGATTACGTGATGGACGGCGATCTGAGCGAACTGACCGGCGCCTTGATCGCCGAGCAGCAGGCGGAACTGCTGGCGGAATTGGGCGAGTGAAAGCCGGGCGGTACTAGCCAGGATTATTGCGTTGCCGCTGTCGGCGCAACGCGCTACACTCGCAAACTCAAGAACGGGCGGTTCGCCGCCCGCGCCCAAGCGACGTTCGCGCCGCCTGGGCTTATTCTCCGAACTTTGGGCCACTCGCGTGGCCTTTTTTCTTGTCCGCTCGCCGGAGCGCGGGCAAAAAAAAGCCGGGCCCTGTCTGAACCCGGCAATGCCCAACGTGGATTGGCAGTTAATCTGGCGACGCCGCCGCAGTTTCGGCGACACGCGATAAGCGGTGGAAAATTCTCCGTTGCAAGCGGATGTCATCCTGTAATATTTATAATCCGTTACTATTTCAGTACGGATAAAGCCTTAGGCTCGGGAATGACGGTTCCGTTTCCGGGAAAGCCAAGGCCGGGCTTGGTTTTGGCTGCGGGCGCCGCGCTGGAAATCGGGGAGCGCGGCAGGGACGGTTCGATCAACGCGGAGCGGCGGTCTTCATGCCATTGACGCATGGCGGCGGCTTGCATGCCGCGGTCCGCCGTTCCAAGCCCAGCCGTGCCCGGCATGCCTAGCATACGATGTTGCGCCTGGCATGACAAAGCAGTTAATTTCATGATAACCATGATAAAAAGGCATGTAAGATGAAGCTGCCACCGCTGAATGCATTACGCGTATTTGTCGTCGCCGCCGAGCATTTGTCCTTCACCCGCGCCGCCGCCGCGCTCAGTCTGACCCAAGGGGCGGTCAGCCGCCACGTGCAAACGCTGGAGGAATACTACGGCGCCACTCTGTTCACCCGGCAGGCGCGCGGCCTGTCGCTGACCGCCGAGGGCGAGGCGCTGATCAAGCCGGCGCGAGAGGCCTTCCAATTGCTGAACGAGGCCAGCGAAGCGCTGCGGCTGCGGCAGAGCGATCTGCGCGTGCGCATGCCGCCCACCCCGGCGATGCGCTGGGTGCTGCCCAATCTGCCGGACTTCCAGACCCGCTATCCGGAATACACGCTGCACCTGGTGACCCAGCTGATTCACGACAAGCCGTTCAACCGCGCGGAGTACGATCTGGCGGTGGTGGGCATGGCGCGCGCCGAAGTGGCGCCGGACCTGCGCACCGAATGCATCTGCCGCGAAAAACTGATCCCGGTCTGCTCCCCGGCCCTGCTCAACGGCAAGCACCCGCTGAACACCCCGGACGATTTGCGCCATCACACCCTGCTGCACCCCTGGCGCGATCAGGACACCTGGAAGCGCTGGCTGAAACTGGCCGGCGTCAACGGCGTGAATCCGGAAAGCGGCGTCACCTTCGACGCCTCCGAATACGCGCTGCACGCCGCCGTCGCCGGCATGGGCGTGACCCTGGCCCAGGTGTCCATGGTGACCCAGGACCTGGATTCCGGCCGGCTGGTGATGCCTTTCGACACCGTGCTGGAGACCGAGTGGAGCTACTACCTGGTTTATCCGCACGAGCTGGCGGAACTGCCCAAGGTCAAAGTGTTCCGGGACTGGCTGGTGGCCATTCTGGCCAAGAGCGAGGCCAGCAGCTGGCTGGCCCGGCGCGGTTACTGAAGCGCGCGGCGGCGCGTCCGCGCCGCCGCCTAAGAACCCGTTCTAAGTGTGCGGCGCTTTGGCCGGATAGTTTAGACAAGGGCGTTAAGAACGCTTTCAGAATGCACAGGTACCCGCGGTACATTCCGCTTCTTCAATCGTTTTCGCCTTGCCCCGCTCTTGCTCGCGCGCCTTAAACAGGCTCTAAGAGCCCCTGCTTTGTAAATCTTTGTGTCCGCCACTGGATTCCTGGCCCTTCTCGGCGCAAAATAGTTGACTAGTCAATTATTGATGGATCAACAAAAATGAACACCTTAGCCGCAACCGCTGGAGCGGCCGGCGCGCTGGATTTCCGCCAGAAAGTGCTGGCCATGCTCGGCCTGTGCTTCGTGCTGCTGATGGTGGCGCTGGACCAGACCGTGGTCGGCACCGCCATGCCCACCGTGGTGGCGGAGCTGCACGGTTTCGACCTGTACGCCTGGGTGGGCACCGCCTACCTGCTCACCTCGGTCATCACCGTGCCCATCTTCGGCAAGCTGGGCGACGATCACGGCCGCAAGCCCTTCGTGCTGACCGCCATCATCCTGTTCACCGTCGCCTCCATGCTGTGCGGCCTGGCCCAGAACATGTTGGAACTGGTGCTGGCGCGCGCGCTGCAAGGCGTGGGCGGCGGCATGCTGGTGGCCACCACCTTCGCCTGCGTGCCGGACATGTTTCCGGAAACCGCGCAGCGTCTGCGCTGGCAAGTGATGCTGACCGCGGCCTTCGGCCTGGCCAACGCGGTGGGCCCGACCCTGGGCGGCTTTCTCACCGAATACCTGGGCTGGCGCTGGGTCTTCTTCGTCAATCTGCCGGTGGGTCTGGCCAGCCTGTGGTTCGTCTGGCGCTATCTGCCGGCGATGCGCCGCGCCGGCGCCGCGTCCAAGCTGGACTGGCAGGGCGGACTGCTGATCGCCGCGCTGCTGGGTTCGATGCAATTGCTGGTGGAATGGCTGCCGCTGCACAAGCCGCTGTGGCTGATGGCCAGTCTGGGCCTGAGCGGCCTGGCCGCGCTGGCCGGCCTGCTGTGGTGGGAGCGGCGCTGCCCCAACCCGCTGCTGCCCTTGGACATGCTGAGCCACCGCAGCCTGGCGCCCTTGTTCGGCCTGTCGCTGTTGCTGGGCGGCGGCATGTTCGCGGTGATGTACTACGCGCCGCTGATGTTCCAGGGCGGCTTCGGCCTGTCGCCCAACCAGGCCGGCCTGCTGGTGACGCCGCTGGTGGTGTGCATCACCCTGGGCAGCATCCTGAACGGCCGCATCGTCACCCGGCTGCGCCGCCCCACCTTGCTGCTGGGCCTGGGCTTGCTGCTGTTCGCCTTCACCGCCGGCGCGCTGGCCTGGGTGGACGCCGGTACCGCGCACCGGCTGGTGGCCGCGCTGATGGCGGTGGGCGGCTTGGGCCTGGGCCTGTTGCTGCCCAATCTGACCATCTTCGTGCAGCAGAGCGCGCCGCGAGAGCAACTGGGCGTGGCCACCGCCATGATCCAGTCCACGCGGATGATAGGCGGCATGTTGGGCACCGCGCTGGTGGGCGTCTTCGTCACCCACCGCTACGTCGCCGGCGTCAACGCCTTGCCGGCCGCGCCGCAGTGGCAGGCCTGGCTGCGCGATCCGCAAATCCTGCTCAGCCCGGACACCGCCGCCCGTTTCGAACAACTGACGACGGCGGCCCGGATCAACGGCGGAGCCTTGCTGGACGCCTCGCGGCTAGCGCTGGTGGACGCCATTCACCTCAGCCAGTGGCTGGTGGCGGCGCTGGCGGTGCTTGGCTTATTGCTTGTGCGGCGAGTCCCGCATGTAGAATTGCGCGATGTCAAAACCAAGACGGCGGTAATCCATGACTGAACGCGCTCCCAATCTGCTGCAGCAAATCGGCCGCACCGGCCGCGCCATGTACGCGGCGTTTGAACAGCAGGTGGGCTATCCCTTGCCGCGCTGGCGCATACTCGCCGCGCTGACCGATCTGGAGCAGGCGACGCAGAAACAGCTGGCCACCCGACTGATGATGGATCCGGGCGCGCTGACGCGGCAGTTGAAGGGCATGGAGGAGGAGGCACTGGTGCGGCGCATCACCGATCCGGCCGACAACCGCCAGACCCTGGTGACGCTGGCGCCGGCCGGACAGGCGCTGATAGAGGAGGTGCAGCCCAAGCGCGAGGCGTTTTTCCGGCATGCGCTGGCGGATATTCCCGCCGAGCAGATGGAAACCGCGCTGGAGGTGATGCACCGGCTGGAGCAGCGCTTCCGCGGCCAGGATTAGAGCCGGCGCCGCCGGCCGGCGGCGCTCATTCCTGCGGCTGCCACTGATAGGTTTTCAACACCGCCTTGATGCGGCCGCTTTTCTGCAGACGGTCTATCGCCTGGTTCAGCTGCGCCACCTTGATGTCGGAATGCGGCGCCACCGCGCACATGGTGGGCATGAAGGTGACCACCAGCGGGTGCAGCTTGAACTGCGCCGCGTCCTGCGGCCAGTTGCGCGCCCAGGCGGCGAACTCCAGTTCCGACACGATGGCGGCGTCGCTCAGCCGCTTTTGCACCGATTTGATCAGCAGCTCCATCCGCGCCTCTTCGTTGTGAGAGGCCGGGTTGCCGCGCCAGAAGCGCTCCAGCGTCGGGTAGTTGTAGCCGCGTATGGTGACGATGCGCTTGCCGGCGAGGTCGTTCACCTGGCGCACCTCGGTGGCTTGCTTGAGCGTCAGCGGACGCTCCAGCTGCGGATAGATCTCATGGGTCCAGCCCAGCCGCGCGGCGTTGCCGAACCAGTCCGGATTGGCGTTGCAGACGATGTCCACCCGGCCCGATTCGATAGAAGCCTCCACCCGCTTGCGGGCGATCAGAATGAATTCCGGACGCAGGCTCAGCTCGGCCGCCAGCATCTCGCCGATATCCTTGGACAGGCCGCCGCGCAGGTGCTCGCCGTCCGGCGACAGCATCACCACCGGCGCCGCGTCGGTATCCGCCACGCCTATCCGTAAACTGCCCGCCGCCCACGCCTCCCCGCACCATGCCGCCGCCAGCCCCGCGAGCAGCCACAGCTTATTCGTAATGGCCATATGGATGTTCTCTCTTTATTCTTAAGCAAGCGCCCGGACAGTTGATTGCGAGTGTTAAGATGAGCTTTTGAGTCCGTTGCGCTTGTTATCGTTGTAGACAAAAAAAGTTCAGCCGCCATGACAAAAACATCCTCGCATCCCCTCCGGCAACACCTATCCCAACGCATTCTGATCCTGGACGGCGGCATGGGCACCATGATCCAGCGCCATCAGTTGGAGGAGGCCGATTATCGGGGCGAGCGCTTTGCCGACTGGCCCAGCGACGTCAAGGGCAACAACGATTTGCTGGCGCTGACGCGGCCGGACGTGATCGGCGGCATTCACCAGGCCTATCTGGACGCCGGCGCGGACATCATCGAAACCAACACCTTCAACGCCACCTCCATCGCCATGGCGGATTACGCGATGGAAAGCCTGGTGTGGGAAATCAATCATGCCGCGGCCAGGCTGGTCAAGGAACTGTGCGAAAAGGCCAGCGCCGCCAATCCGGCCAAGCCGCGCTATTGCGCCGGCGTGCTCGGTCCCACCAACCGCACCTGTAGCATCAGTCCGGACGTCAACGACCCGGGCTACCGCAACGTCAGCTTCGACGAACTGGTGACGTCCTACACCGAGGCGATAGACGGCCTGGTGCAAGGCGGCGCGGACCTGCTGCTGGTGGAAACCATCTTCGACACCCTGAACGCCAAGGCGGCGGTGTTCGCCATTCACAAATACTTCGACGAGCGGCCGGACACGCCGCGGCTGCCCATCATGATCTCGGGCACCATCACCGACCAATCCGGCCGCACCCTGACCGGTCAGACCACCGAGGCCTTCTACAACTCGCTGTCCCACGCCGACGCGGTCAGCTACGGTCTCAACTGCGCGCTGGGCCCGGACCTGCTGAGGCCCTATGTCGAGGAGATGGCGCGGGTGTCCGCCGGCTATGTGTCGGTGCACGCCAACGCCGGCCTGCCCAACGCCTTCGGCGGCTACGATCTGGAGCCGGAGGCGATGGGCGTGTACGTCCGAGAATGGGCGGAGTCCGGCCTGATCAATATCGTGGGCGGCTGTTGCGGCACCACGCCGGAACACATCGCCGCCATCGCCCGCGCGGTGGACGGCGTCGCGCCGCGGCCGCTGCCGGCGCTTGAGGCCAAGTGCCGGCTATCCGGCCTGGAGCCGTTCAACATCGGCGATGGCGATCTGTTCGTCAACGTCGGCGAGCGCACCAACGTCACCGGCAGCCGCGCCTTCGCCAAGCTCATTCTCAACGGCGACTACGCCACCGCGCTGGACGTGGCGCGCCAGCAAGTGGCAAACGGCGCCCAGGTCATCGACATCAATATGGACGAGGGCATGCTGGACGCCCACGCCGCCATGGTGCGCTTCCTCAACCTGATCGCGTCGGAGCCGGACATCGCCCGCGTGCCCATCATGATCGACTCCTCCAAGTGGGACGTGATCGAGGCCGGCCTCAAGTGCATACAGGGCAAGGGCATCGTCAACTCGATCTCGATGAAGGAAGGCCGGGACAAGTTTGTCGAACAGGCGCGCTTGATCCGCCGCTACGGCGCCGCGGTGATCGTGATGGCCTTCGACGAAGCCGGCCAGGCCGACACCTATGCCCGCAAGATAGAAATCTGCGAGAACAGCTACCGCATCCTGGTGGACGAAGTGGGCTTCCCGCCGGAAGACATCATCTTCGACCCCAATATCTTCGCCGTGGCCACCGGCATCGAGGAGCACGCGCGCTACGGCCTGGACTTCATCGAAGCCACCGGCTGGATCAAGCAACAGCTGCCACACGCCAAGATTTCCGGCGGCGTGTCCAATGTCTCCTTCTCCTTCCGCGGCAACAACAAGGTGCGCGAGGCCATCCACGCCGTCTTCCTCTACCACGCGATACAGCGCGGCATGACCATGGGCATCGTCAACGCCGGCGCGCTGGAAGTCTACGACGAGGTGGACCCGGAACTGCGCGAACGGATCGAGGACGTGGTGCTGATGCGCGCGCCCAAGGACGGCGGCGACGCCACCGAACACCTGATCGCGCTGGCGGAAAAATACAAGGGCGAAGCCGCCGGCGAGAAAAAGGGCGAAGACCTGGCCTGGCGCGCGCTGCCGGTGGAAAAACGGCTGGAACACGCGCTGGTCAAGGGCATCACCACCTTCATCGTCGAGGACACCGAGGAAGTGCGGCAGAAAGCCGCGCGTCCCATCCACGTGATCGAAGGCCCGCTGATGGACGGCATGAATGTGGTCGGCGACCTGTTCGGCGCCGGCAAGATGTTCCTGCCGCAGGTGGTCAAATCCGCGCGGGTGATGAAGGCCGCCGTTGCCCACCTGGAGCCCTTCATCGAAGAGGAAAAGATTCGCCTGGGCCTGGCAGACGCGCCGGCCAAGGGCGTGATCATCATGGCCACGGTCAAGGGCGATGTCCACGACATCGGCAAGAATATCGTCGGCGTGGTGCTGCGCTGCAATAACTACCAGGTGATCGACCTGGGCGTGATGGTGCCCTGCCAGAAAATCCTGGACGCCGCCATTGAGCACAAGGCCGACATCATCGGCCTGTCCGGCCTGATCACCCCCAGCCTGGAAGAAATGAGCCATGTGGCCAAGGAAATGCAGCGCCAGGGCTTCAGCATCCCGCTGCTGATCGGCGGCGCCACCACATCCAAGGTCCACACCGCGGTCAAGATCGCCCCGCACTACCAACACCCGGTGGTCTATGTGCCGGATGCCAGCCGCGCCGTCGGCGTGTGCTCCAATCTGCTGTCCGACACCCTGCGCGACCCCTTCGTCGCGGAAAACCAGGCCGAGCAAGACCGCGCGCGCGAAGGCCACGCCAACAAGGCCGGCCGCAAGGTGGTGAGCCTGGAGCAGGCGCGCGCCAACAAGGAGGCGATAGACTGGGCCGCCTACCAGCCGCCCACGCCGCAATGGCTGGGCGTGCGTCGTTTCGAGCGCTACCCGCTGGCCGAGATCGCCGCCTACATCGACTGGACGCCGTTCTTTCAGAGTTGGGAACTGGCCGGCCGCTTCCCGCGCATCCTCAACGACGAGATCGTCGGCGAATCCGCGCGCGCCTTGTACGAGGACGCGCAAGTGATGCTCAAGCAGATCGTCGAGGAGAATTGGCTCTCCGCCAACGCGGTGATCGGCTTGTTTCCGGCCGCCAGCGTGCATCATGACGACATCGAAATCCGCGATCCGGACAGCCGCGCCAGCCTGATGAGCTGGGTGGGCCTGCGCCAGCAGCTGCCCAAGGCGGACGGCAAGGCCAACTGGGCGCTGGCCGACTACATCGCGCCACAGGACAGCGGCGTGCAGGACTATATCGGCGCCTTCGCCGTCACCGCCGGCATCGGCATCGATCCGCACGTCAAACGCTTCGAGGACGCCGGCGACGACTACTCCTCCATTCTGCTCAAGGCGCTGGCGGACCGGCTGGCCGAAGCCTTCGCCGAACTGATGCACGCGCGGGTGCGCCGCGAATTCTGGGGCTATGCCGCCGCCGAGCAGCTGGACAATGAAGCGCTGATCGACGAACAGTACCAGGGCATCCGCCCCGCGCCCGGCTACCCGGCCTGCCCGGACCACACCGTCAAGACCGCGCTGTTCGAGCTCTTGGACGCGCCGGCCATCGGCATGACGCTGACCGAAGGCTATGCGATGCTGCCCACCGCCGCCGTGTCCGGCTTCTACCTCAGCCATCCGGCCTCGCGCTATTTCGGCGTGGGCAAGATCGAGCGCGACCAAGTGGCCAGCTACGCCCAACGCCGCGGCGTCAGCGTGGAACAGGCGGAACGCGACCTCGCCCCCAATCTGGGCTATGACGCCTGAGGCGGGCAAGCCCTGGCCCAGGCTGCTGTTGGGCAGCCTGATCTTCGGCGTCGGCGCCTGGTTGCTGTTCAGCTTCCGCGACCGCTACGTGGTGCTGTTGCTGGCCGGCGCGCTGCTGGCCTGGCAAGCGCTGCCGGCCGGCTTTAAAACCCGCGCGCTGCTGTTGAGCGCGGCCGCCTGTCTGCTGGACTTAGCCGTCTCCGGGCTGGGTCTGTACCGCCTCGTCGGCGTCGGCGGCCTGCCCTTGTGGCGAGTCGTCTTGTGGCTGAGCTTCAGCTGTTGGTGGTTGTGGTTGCTGGCGGTCTGGCGGCCGTCGCCGCGTCTGCTGGCGCTGGTCGGCGCGCTGGCGGGGCCGCTGCTCTGCTGGTGCGGCTTGCAACTGCGCGCCCTGCAAGCCGGCGCGCCGCTGTGGCTGACGTTGCTGGCCTTGGCGCCGTTATGGGCGGCCTTGCTGGCCTGGACGCCGCGTTTGCTGCCGATGGACCAAGGATCGGCGGCGCAGGCGTGATTGTGGATAAGAAGGCGGTTCTTGCCGATCTGTGGATAAGCTGAAACGAGGCGTTAAATTAAGAAAGCAGCCCTTGGGCTGCTTTTTTTGTGTTGGAGTCGTTGAACAGCTTCTTCGCCGTTCAGAACAGCTCGATATCGGCCAAATGATAGCGGCCGGTGCGGCTTTCCTGGCAGAACACCTTGGCGTGCACGGTGATGCGTTGGCCCTTATCGCGCGCCATATCGCCCTGGTTCAAGGCCAGGCTGCGTAGTTCCTGCTCGCCGCAGGGGCCGCCGTCGTCAAAGCGCTGTGCTTGCGCCAGCTTCAAATGAAAGGCCTTGAAAAACGTGCCGTCGGCCTTGCTGCCGGACTGCACCGGCCCTACCACGATACCGCTGAGCCCAATGCTGGTTTCATCGTCTTCACCTATCTCCACCGGCTTGGCGGCCCAGGCGGCGTGCTGGAGCGCGAACATCTCGATGGCCGGCAGGCAGGCCTGTTTCAAGCGTTTCATAAGACTCCTCGTTCATCACAAAAAGCTGTCCCGGCGAGCTCGGCCAGAAGCCGACATTCTATGTAATAGAATCAAGATATCCCGATTTTTCTAAAATATAGGGTTCAATCGACTTGTGATTCAGTCAAGGCGGGGCTGGCAGTCACGATGAATGCGCGATGCAGCGCTCCCCCCTTTATTGATCGGCAGTACGGCTGCTGAACAGCCCGGCGCGACCCCTGCTTGCCTATCTCCGACATACTTCTTGTGCGAACATATCCATATATGCATAATCCAGCACTCAAAAAATGACCTTCAACTATAAAAATGCACTTGCGTCTCGTTCTCTTCTTCATCCTGGCGGGCTGCTTGGCAGTGGCCGCCTGTTCCAGCGGCCCCGCCGCTCTGCCGGTCCGTACCGGCGTCTTCGTCGATAGTCCGGTAGCGGGCCTGGACTACGACAGCGGCAGCTATGCCGGCAAAACCACCGCCGATGGTGAATTTCACTATCTGGACGGCGAAACCGTCGTCTTCCGCATCGGTCAGTTGGAGCTGGGCCGCAGCCTGGGCGCCCCCCAGCTTACCCCGCTGCAACTGGCCGGCAGCCAGAACCCGATGGATCCCAAAGTGCTGCGTCAAGTGCAACTGCTGCTGACGCTGGACGAAGACGGCAACCCCAACAATGGCATCCAGATCAGCGCCGATACCGCTGCTCGCTTCACGCGCAGCCAAAGCCTGGAACAGGCGGGAGAGTTGCAAACCTTGCTCAGGCAGCCCGGTATTGTCCGTCGTCTGGTCAGTGTTGATCGCGCCGCCAGGCATTTCCAGCTTAGCCTAGCCGCGCTGCGTGAACAGCCGTCCTCCCCGCGCTTCATCCCCTTGGCGGAGAGCGATGGCACACCGCTAGTCGGTTTCGCACAACGTGCAGGCTGTGTACAGGACAAGCAAACTGGCCTCACTTGGGAAGTGAAGGCTGAGCACGGTCTACGTAGCCAGTCCTACCGGTACTACGTCAGCGCCAGCGCCAGTGCCAGTGCCCATCTGCAACAAGCAGCCCAATGTGGACCGAATCAGACAGATTGTTTGGCTGCCGCCTATGTTCAGGTGGTCAGGCAGCAGAAGCTTTGTGGTTTCGATGATGAAACGGCGAGGGGTGATCGTGGTTGGAGGCTGCCCACTGAGAGAGAATTGAAGACACTGTTGGATTGGAGCCAGTGGGACAAAGCCCTTGGTTTGCCGGCCTTGGACCGCTACGTATTTCCGGATGCGGCGGCCACCTTCTATTGGACCGACACCAGCTATTCAGAGGAGAGGACGGTGGTGGTTGCCTTCGATGATACTCACCGCAGCCTAGCCAGTATCAGTCTGGGCAAGGACCAAGCGGCAAGGGTGCGTCTGGTGCGAGGTCCCAAGCTGGCCGACGAGCCGCTGCCGCATGGCATGGCCAAGTCCACGCTGGGTTATGCCTCGGTTCGTTCCGAGAATCCCTCCCCCCTCCGCGGCTTGGGCCGTCCGCTCTGATTACTGGCTGTTCGCAATCCCTTTAATGCCGCGTCGCGAAAGACGCGGCATTCAGTCTCTCCTGATCTAGAACCGCAAGCCCACCCTTGTGACCGCGAGTGAGCAAGGCGCGACCCCGGCTTGCCTATCCTCGACATGCTTCTTGTACGAACAACTCTACAAACGCATAATCTGCCGTTTTGAAAATAATTCTCAATTACAAAAATGCACTCGCGCCTTGCACTCTCCCTCATTCTGGCGGGCAGCCTGGCCGTGGCCGCCTGCTCCGGCGGCCCCGCCGCCCAGCCGGTCCGCACCGGCGTCTTTGTCGATAGCCCGGTAGCGGGCCTGGACTACGACAGCGGCAGCCATGCCGGCAAGACCACCGCCAACGGCGAATTCCGCTATCTGGACGGTGAAACCGTCGTCTTCCGCATCGGCCAGCTGGAACTGGGCCGCAGCCTGGGCGCGCCCCAGCTGACTCCGCTACAACTGGCCGGCAGCCAGAACCCGGCGGATCCCAAAGTGCTGCGCCAAGTGCAGCTGCTGATGACGCTGGACGAAGACGACAATCCCAACAACGGCATCCAGATTAGCGCCGACACCGCCGCCCGCTTCCGGCGCAGCATGCGCTTGGAACAGGCCGGCGATCTGCAAATCCTGCTGGACAGCGCCGGCATCGCCCGCAGCGTGGTGGCCGCGGACTACGCGGCCAGCCACTTCCGCCTGAGCCTGGCCGCGCTGCGCGAACAGCCGCCCGGCCCGCGCTTCACCGCACTAGCCGAAGCGGACGGCGCACCGCTGACCGACGCCGGCGAACGCGCCGGCTGCGTGAAAGACAAGCAGACCGGCCTGATCTGGGAAGTGAAATCCGTGCAAGGCCTGCGTAGCCAATTCCACAGCTATTACGCCAGCGCCAGCCGCAATCCGGAACGCCCGGCCCAATGCGAACCCGGTCAGGAAGACTGCCTGGCCGTCACCTACACCGAGGCCGTGAGCAAGCAAAAACTATGCGGCTTCGAAGACAGCGAAGAAGACATCGCCGCGGAACGCGGCTGGCGGCTGCCCACCGAGCGCGAACTGAAAACCCTGCTGGACTGGAGCCAGTACGACCGCTCGCGCGGCCTGCCGGCCATGGACCGCCACGTCTTCCCGGACGCCGAAGCCGCCTTCTACTGGACCGCCACCAGCCGCCGCGGCGAAGGTTCGCTGGCGGTGGCCTTCGACGACACCCACCGCACCCTGCCCAGCGTCAGCCTCAGCCTGGGCCAGCCGGCGCGGCTGCGTCTGGTGCGCGGCCCCAAGCTGGCCGACGATCCCAATCCGGAACAAAATCAGACAAAGCCGCCAGCCTACATCCCGGTCAGCGCCGACGGCCAACTGGCCGCACCGGCCCAGGCCGCCTGCGTCGACGACAACCAACATCCGGACGGCTGGCGCGACGTCATCCTGTGGCAGACCCGGCCGCGGCCGGCCGGCGCGGCCAGCCTCAACCCGGCGCTGGCCGCATTGCAACAGCAACGGCTGTGCCAGCAGGACAACTGGCGGCTGCCCACGGTGGCCGAGGCCATCCGCTGGCTGCAACTGCAACAGGATCCGGACTATCCCGCCGCCAATGCCGCCGCGCGGGTATGGGCGCGCGACGCCGGCGGCGAACTCTACGGCCTGGACCGCGACGGCGGGAAACAGAGCGCCGCCCGGCTCGCTGCTGAGGCCGAGCAGCCGCTGCTGGTCGCCCTCTCCATCCGTCCGGCCAAACCGCCGCTGCCGGACAGCGACGGCGAGGCGCCGGACGCCGCCCAGCTGGCGCAATGGCGGACCAGTTACAGCCAATACCAGCCCGGCGCGGAGCGCCAGGCGGCTTGGCCCGCGCCCACGCTGGACGCGTCGGCGCAAGCCGGCTTCCGAGATCTGGGCCTGCTGCCCGCGGCGCCGTTTCCGGCCGACAACCCCTATAGCGCCGCAAAAGTGGTGCTGGGCGACAAACTATTCCGCGATCCCCGGCTGTCCCGCAACAACCGCATCGCCTGTATCAGCTGCCACGCGCCGGAACACGGCTGGAGCGATCCGCGTCCGGTGTCCCAAGGCCACATCGGCCAGTTGGGCGGCCGCAACGCCATGACCCTGCTCAACACCGCCTACGTCGGCGCGCTGTTCTGGGACGGCCGTGCCGCCAGCCTGGAAGAGCAAGCCAAGGGTCCGGTGGTCAACCCGCTGGAAATGCATCAGCCGCTGGGCCAGGCCGTGGCCAAGATCGCCGCCGCGCCGGAATACGCACCGCTATTCGCCGCCGCCTACGGCGACAGCCGGGTGGATCTGGACCGCATGGCCAAGGCCATTGCCACCTTCGAGCGCACCCTGATCAGCCAGGACAGCGCTTTCGACCGCTTCCTCAAGGGCGAGCGCGCCGCGTTGAACGACCAGGCGCTGTGGGGCCTGCATCTGTTCCGCACCAAGGCGCGCTGTATCAACTGCCACAACAGCCCGCTGCTGTCCGACAACCAGTTCCACAACACCGGTCTCAACTACATCGGCCGCAATAAGGAAGACCTGGGCCGCGGCGGCGTCACCGGCTTGCGCGCCGATCTGGGCAAATTCCGCACCCCCACCCTGCGCGATCTGCTCTACACCGGCGACTACATGCACACAGGCGACATGCCGCTGGATGAAGACGGCGCCGGCGTGATCGAGTTCTACAACAGCGGCGGCAATCTGGTGGAAGCGGTGGGCGTGGAAAAATACACCCTGCCCAAGCCCTCGCCGCTACTCAAGCCGCTGGGCCTCAGCGCCGCGGAAAAGCAGGCGCTGCACGCCTTCCTGCAAGCGTTGTCCGGCCCGCCGCGGCTGCAGCCGGCGAGCGAAGCCGAGCTGTTCCGGCGCTGAGAACCTGTTTACGATCCGCTGACGCGTCGTCAGCATGGCATTAAATCTCCATGGCCCGGCCTCGCCGCCGGGCCGCGTTCGCGCTGGAATCCACTGGCGCAAACGCCGTTTACGGTTTATTTCAAAATATCGCGGCATGACATGCGCGTGTTTTACAAGCGGAAACCGTGAACAACAAGGGGAGATGCGATGGCGTGGTCTTTGCAAAGAGCTTTCAATAACGCCGGGAACGGCGCCAACGCCGCCGGAGTGTGCGAGGCCGCGGTCTGCCTGTGGCTCAAGCACATCCAGGACCGCGTGGGCAAACGCAACTGGGGCAGCAGCGCCGGCGACTACCTGCCCACCACCCAACAGGCGGACGCGCTTTACCAGCAGTTCGACAACGGCGCCTATCTGTTCCGCTTCGCCTCCTACCTGGAGCGGCAGGTCTATCCCTCGGTGGCCGCCCACAATCGGGTGGGAGACGCCAATCACGCTGAAACCTTCGGCCTCACCTTCTGCCACTACTGCAACAACGCCCACGGCGCCAGCGCCCAAGCCTGGCAAGACATCATCGAAAATCGGATGGTGCGCGGCGACGCGCTGTTCCTCAACCTGATGCATAACGGCGGCGCTTCCGGCCACGCCGTCGGCGTCTACAAGGGCAGCGACTACATCTGGGTGTTCGATCCCAATAGCGGGCTCTACCGCGGCAATGTCAGCGCCGGCTGCTGCAGCGCAGCGGACTTGTTCCGCGCGGCGCAATACCTGGCCGGGCTGACTACCGGCTACTGGAACGAGACGGTTTACTACGGGCTGCATATGCGGGCCTGAGCCGAGCGCCGCGTAAGGCCGCGGCGCGCGGGCGGGTGAGCGAAATTTGATAGCAGGGAAACAGGGGTTTACTCACTATCGAAACCATTCGCTTCATCATCCCGCTCGTTTCAGCCCATGACCACACTCAATCTCAATACTTTCGTCCAGGCGGCCAGGCTTGGCGGCAGAGTCGTCGTCAATGAAAAGACGCCTGAACCCACGGTGACCGTCGCCAGCCAAGGCTTCAAGGGTCGGCTCTATGCCTGCCTGTCCCAACTACCGCTGCTGAAAAACCTGGAAGCCGTCAAAAGCTATAGCCAGCGCGTACAGGCTGAAAACCAAACCGCTCTGGGCGTCTTCATCAACACGCTCTCCCGGCGTTATGGCCAGGAAAGCGCCCAAGCGGCGCTGGACAGCATGGGCCGGCTCCAGGGCGCGCCGCTCAAGCAGCGGGTGGTGGAGCAACTAATTGCCGTGGCCGAACGCTTTCATGGCCAGGGCGACGCCAAGCCTTTGGCGCGGCAAGTCGTATTCCGCTCTTGGGAATGCAAGGGCATGGATCATCCCGGCCACGCCTCCGTCACCATCAAGAACAAAATCGATGTGAACGCCAATAAGCATGTGCAGGAGCACATCAGCTGGTGGCCGTTTAGCGACGCCCAGGGCGGGCAAATCGGCCGTCTGTTTGGCCAGCGGCAGGGAGGTTCCCTGGGCAGCTATCGGGAGGACAAGCAAGAAGAGGTTTCCAGCCGAACCGCGCAGAAACTCAGCGACGGCGAAGACGCGCGTCAGCAACTGGGTACCGCGGGCTATAAAGCCGCCAGCCAGGACCTGATGGCCAAAGCCCAGTACTACCCCCGCGCGGAACAAAAACGTACGCGGGACGGCGGCTGGGGCGTCAGCGCCCGCAAAGTCTATCTGCCGATGATGGGACGCAATAAAGAAGTGGCCGCCAGCGGCAAAACCGCCAAATTCGTATTGTTCGGCCTCAATGAAAAAGCCATCCTCCACGAGGCTCGTCACGTCAAGCAAGAAGCCGCCGAAGGCCGGATTGGCTATACCCTGGCCAGCACTGAGGAAAACTGCGCCTCCATGGCGCTGCGCATGCTACGCGCCGGCGGCGCGGAAAACTTCGTGCCGTTCAGCGCCAGCTGGGTCACCGAAGACCCCAACAAGGCCCATGCCTATGCCGAGCGCCTGCAAGCAAGGATGGACAGCCTCAACCGCCAGGTCGCCGACATCGGCGAGCGTTGCAGCGGCATGCTGCAACAGCCCGGCGTCAAAACGGAATGGGACGGTTTCCTCAATCAGGGCCGCATGGGCGAACTCAAGAGAGAAATCAGCCAGCTCAAGCAGCAAATCAACAAGGAAAGAAGACCGGAAGCCCAAGCCGTGCAACGCCAAGCGTTGAAGGAGCGCAATGCTCAGCAAGTCTTTCGCATCGGCGCCCACTTCGAGCAATTGGCCGTCGGCAGAGCTGACGCCCTGGCGCTGGTCAAGGCCATGCGTGAAGGCGCCCCCAATATCGACGACGACGCGGCCGCCCTCACCCGTAAAACCGCCGGTCTGGTGGAGGCGTTGCACCACTATCTGGAGAGTCATCCCCAAGGCGCGGAGCAACTGAACCTGGCCGCCCACGCCATGATCAAACGCAGCGAAGAGCTGATAGGCCTCGCCATTCAATGAGCGACGCGAACCGTTGCCGGTCCGCTCACAAGGTATCTCCATGGACAAAAACGCAGAACTTCTAGACAGCCTGGGCCGCGCCATCGGCATGGAACTTACGCTGGACTCGCATGGGCAATGTTTCCTGTTGCTGGACCAGCGGTTAATGCTCTCTATTCGCAGCCTGCCCGACAGTCTCATCCTGTACGGCATGCTGGGTGAATTCAGCGCCAACGGCAGTGCCGGGTTCTGGCAACAAGCGTTGGCCCTTAATCTGACGCTGGCCGAGGCCGGCGAGGGCAGCTTGGCGTTTGACGACAGCACCGGAGCCGTCATGCTGGTCAAACACTTGCCCAGCGATACGCTATCGTCCCATGACTTCATCGAAGCCGTGGACCGATTCGCCGCTCGCTTGGAACAGCTGATCGCCTCGTTGGGAGAGATGGAAAGCTTCGATGCGCCCACCGGCTTGCGTTGCTGATTGAGGACGCCTACACCCGGGCTACTTCCCGTGGTTTCAAGCCTGCTCGGCCGCATCGCCCGCAACATCGCCAACGCGCAGCAGCGCGGCGTGTGGGTGGTCTTCTTCAACCTGCTGGACCGGGTGCTGACGCTGGGCCTTTGCAGCCTGGACGTGCTCGCCCATATTGATGGCCAGCGCGACTGCCTCCGGGCGCTGGAAGCGAAAAGCAAGGTGAGGAAGGTTTAAGTCAGTCTGAGAAGTAAAAAGCCCGGCGTTGCCGGGCTTTTTCAATGAGGCGTTGGTTAAGCCACGCCGATGCTTCCATGCGTCACAAACCCCGGCCGTTGAATCAGCCGCTGATAATAGGCGTGCGCATGCGGCAGTTCCGGCTTGTCGAAAGGCGTCAGCTGCCAGCGGTGGATGGACAGGCCGAGCACGATGTCGGCCAGGGTGAAATCGTCGCCGCAGATATAGGGCGTCTCCTGCGAAGCCAGCTGGCGATCCAGAATGGCCATATAGTGGCCCCATTGCTGGATGCTGGCCTGGATCCGCGCCGGGTCCTGGTGTTCCGGGCTGTGGCGGCTGAGGCCGTGGAAGGCGTAGCCCCAGGAGCCGTTCAGCTCGGTGGCCTGCCAGTCCATCCATTTTTCCACCTGGGCGCGGCTGCGCGGATCGGCGGGCAGCAAGTGGCTGGCCCGGCGCGAGTCGGCCAGGTAGCGGCAGATGGTGTTGGATTCCCACAGCACCAGGCCGTCGTCCACCACTGTCGGAATCAGCGCATTGGGGTTGAGCGCCAGGAATTCCGGGCTGCTGGCGGACTGGAAGCCGCGGCCCCAGTCTTCGCGTTGGTAGTCGATGCCGATTTCATGACAGGTCCACAGCACTTTGCGGACGTTGATGGAACTGGTGCGGCCCAGGATGCGCAGCATGGAAATCTCCGGCGATGAGGTGGGAATAAGCCGGATCAGTGTAGCCCCGCCTGGCGCGGGCATGCCATTGAAATGGCGAATTGTGGCGAGGATGCGCCAGCTTGGCCGGAAGCCGCGGGATCGGGCTTGGCAATCGCAAGGCCCTTGTCATATCATGGCTGTCGATTTGGGCCGATAGCTCAGCTGGGAGAGCGCTGCGTTCGCAATGCAGAGGTCGGGAGTTCGATCCTCCTTCGGTCCACCATCTCCTCCTTCTTTTCCCCCGTATTCTCCTTATGCCGGCCCCTGCCGCGCGAAAAACCGCGCCGGCGAATCGCCGAAGGCGCGTCGGAACATCGCGATGAAGTTGCTGGGCGAGGCATAGCCCAAGTCGTCGGCCACCACGGCCACGGCAACGCCGCGCGCCAGCATTTCCATGCCGCGTATCAGCAGCGCCTGTTGCCGCCATTGTCCAAAACTCATGCCGGTCTGCGCCTGAATGTGGCGGCGCAAGGTGCGCGGCGACATCGCCGCCGCGTCCGCGCAGTCGGCCAGCGCGTGTTTGCAGGCGGGCTCGGTCAGCAGGCGATGGGCCAGTTCCGCGAGGCGCGGATGCTCCGGTATCGGCAGGCAGAGCGCCTGCTGCGGCGCTTGCCGCAGTTCGTCCAGCAGCACCGCGGCGATGCGTTCCTGCTCCGGCCGCCATTGCGCGTAATCCGTCCAGGTCACCGCGCGGCGCACCGCGGCGCGCATCAGCTCGGTGATCGCCAGCACCTGCGGCCGCGGATTCAGCGTCCGGCTCCAGTCCGGGCTCAGCAGCAGGCTCCAGCCGGTCAGCGCGCCGCTGACGCGCACCCGGTGCGGGACGCCGGGCGGAATCCAGCCGGCGCGGTGCGGCGGCAGCACCCAGGCGCCGCGCGGGGTGCGGATCTGGATCAGGCCGGTTTCCACGCATAGCAGCTGTCCGCGCGCATGGCTGTGCCAGTCGTATTCGCGGCTGCCCAGCCGGTAATCGTTGTCTTCCCGGTCGTTGCCGGGCACGGCGATCAGCGGCGGGCCGCCGGTCCATTCGCTGAGGTCCGGCGCGTCTTCCGGCGGCGTGACGTCGATCTTGGCCATTTTTCACCATTTGTTGGCAAAACAGCGTTATAGCAGCTTTGGCGGAGGCGCGCACAATCGTCGGCAAGGGTCGGGATGGCCGCCGGCGCGGCGGCGGTCCTGACCGGGTTTCCTCCTGATGAGCAAAGGACAAGCTATGCAATCTCTACGCATTGGCATCGTCGGCGCCGGCCTGGGCGGGCTGTGCCTGGCCCAGGGCCTGGCGCGCGCCGGCGTCGCCGCCACGCTGTTTGAACGCGACCAGGCCGCCGACAGCCGCTGGCAGGGTTATCGGCTGCGCATCGACGGCGACGGCCAGCAGGCCTTGCGGCAGGTCTTGACGCCGCGGCTGTTCGAGTTGTTCCGGCAAAGCTGCTCGCTGGGCGGCGACGATTGTTTCGTCGATCCGCAACTGCGCGCCTGGTCGGAACGCAAGCCGGCGCACTGGCGGCCGTCGGCGCAGGACGAGGACGTGGCGGAGCGCGATCTCAGCGCCAACCGCCAGACACTGCGGGAAATCCTGAGCGGCGGCCTGGAGGACCGGATCCGTTGGGGGCACGCGCTGCGCGGTTTCAGGGAGACGTCCGGCGGCTTCTTGCTGGATTTCCAGGACCGGCCTGAGTTCGAGGTGGATGTGCTGATCGCCGCGGACGGGGCGGCGTCGACGGTGCGCCGGCAGTTGGCGCCGGACGGAGATCCGGCGGACGAGGGCGCGGTGGTGCTTTACGGCCTTACGCCGCGGGACGCGCTGCCGTCCGAGGCGTTGACGCCGGAGTTGGGTCAGGGTGTGTGCGTGGTGTTCGGCGATGGCCTGACGGCGGTCATCGAGGCGATGCGTTTTCGCGCGCCCTTGCCGGAGTTGGCGCGGCGGCTGGCGCCGGAGGCGGCGCTGAGCCCGATGTCGGATTACTGGTATTGGGCCTGCGTGGCGCGGGCCGAGGATTTGGGCGGGGCTTTGCCGGCGGAGCGTTTGAGCGGCGATGCGCTGCGGGCGCGGGTGTTGCGGGCGACGCGCGGCTGGCATCCGCGTTTGCAGGCCGTTTTCGTCCATGGCGATCCGCAGTGCCTGGGCGCGCGCGCCATCCGCATGGCGGCCGAGGTGCCGGCCTGGCGGTGCGAGCGGGTGGCCTTGCTGGGCGACGCGGCGCACGCGATGAGCCCGGCCGGCGGGCTGGGCGCCAATACCGCGCTCTGCGACGGCGCGGAACTGGCACGGGCTTTGGCGCCGGCGGGCACGGCTGCCGAGGCGGCGGCGGCGCTGCGCGTTTGGGAGCGGGACATGCGGCGCCGAGCCGAGCGCGCGCTGCGGGCCTCGCGCGAGGGCAGCGCGCGCTTGCTGCAAAGAACGGCCTTGTGAGACGCGGCCGCCGCCATGGCTTGGCGGCGGCGGGCCTTACTTGCCGTTTTTGATGATGTGCTCGATATTGCGCTCGGCCAACGCTGAGATGGTCAAGGAGGGATTGACCGCGCCGGCGCTGCCGGGGAGCAGCGCGCCGTCCATCACGTACAGGCCGGGATGGCCGATGACGCGGCCCCAGGCGTCGGTGGCCTTGCCTATCACCGCGCCGCCCAGCGGATGCGCAGTCCAGTTCATGCCGGTGACGCCGGCTATGATTCCTGGAAAGCCCGGGACGGTGCGGGTGGCCGCGGCGATTTTATCGTTCACTGTTTTGGCCGCGGCCACGCTGTCGCGGTTGCCGTTCTTCGGCCAGTTCAGCTCCACGCGGTCGGTGGTCGGGTTATAGCTGAAGTGCCCGCGATTGCTTTGATCGAAGGCCATGCCCAGCGAACCGATCACCGTGGTCAGGTCCAGCGGCAAGCCCGGCACGTACCAGTTTTCCAGGGTGAGCGGCAGCCCGCTGTTCGAGTCGTGGATGCGGGAGGCGCTGGGCGTGCCTTGGGTGGCCAGCGATATCGTGCTGAAGCTGCGCGTGACGATGGTGTCGCCGTTGCCGCCCCAGCCTTGGCCTATGTGTTCGTTGAGATTGCGCAAAGTGCCCTGCGCCCGCGCCTTGACCAGCAGTTCCGAGCTGCCGATGGAGCCGGCGGCGAGAAAGAGCCGGTCGCAGTTGAGCCGGTAGCGGTCCAGTTGCCGGCCGTCGGGCGCGCGTTTGACCACGTCGACCTCGTAGCGGCTGCCGTCCCAGGCGATGCTGAGCACCTCGTGGCCGGGATAGATCGCGGTGCGGCCGGTGGCCTGCGCCTGGGCCAGGTAGTTCTGGTTGAGGTCGAATTTGGCGCCGTTGGAGTTGCCGTGGTTGGACAAGCCCATGGTGGCGGAGGGCCAGGATTGCGTGCGCAATTCTTGGCGGATCACGTCCCAGTTGAAGATGGAGTCGTTGGCCGTGGTGGTGTAGCCGGCCTTGCGCACCTGGGCGTCCCAGACGCGGGAATGGTGGAAGGGGATGCTGTTGTAGATGTCCGTCGGCATGGCGTCCAAGCGCAGCATTTTCCGGACTCTGGGGTAGTAGGTCTGGTTCATTTCCGCATAGCTGACCCAATGGCCGAACAGGGCTTCGAAATAACGCTGTTCCGGCTGAATCATCACTCCGGTGAACACCACCGATCCGCCGCCGACGCAGGCGCCGCGCCAGACGTTCATATTCGGGTAATCGGTTGAATCCAGCACCCCGCCGAAGGAGTCGAAAGACTTTTCCACGCCTATCAGCATCTTGGCCTGGCGGCGATGCCAGAACGCGCGTCCGTCCGGGAAGGTGTCGTTGGAGAAGATGTCGCGTTTCGGGCCCTTGGGCCAGCGGTGACCGCGTTCCAGCACCGTGACCTGCTGACCGGCCTGGGCCAGACGCAGCGCTGAGATGGCGCCGCCAAAGCCGGAGCCTATCACCAGATTGGGGGTGTAGGCGGGCGGACGCGGCACGGGCTGGAACAGTTCGGGAATCAGCCGCTGGTATTTGGCCAGCTGGAAAGCGCTTGAGCCGAGGAAGGCGGAGGCGGGCGCCGGCAGCATCAGGCCGGCGGCGCCCGCGCTCGCGCCCAGCAAGAGCTGGCGTCGGTTCAGCTGCGCGGCGAGCGGGGAGGAGTGTTCATTGTCCGGGAGGTAAGCCATGGAATCGCCCTTTCTTGTGGAAGAGCCTATTCAAAGCCCGCTGCGCGTCGTGAGGCGTTGCACGGCGAGTCGCGCTTCTCACTCCGCCGTTTTCATCTTGTCTCGCCCTTGCTCGCTAGGTTTTGACCGGGCTCTAAGCAGCCATTTCGGCTAAACAATTTGCTTATTAAGTAAGCGGGTAGATTCTTGTCTAGCCATGAGAGTGGGCGATACTGTCATTTATGACAATTATTTAATTGACATTAAATCATTTTTGAAACAATTAAGTTGATAATAAGCCATCAAGCCGCAGTGTCGGGCTTGGTTTCAGAACCCTGCGGCGGGCGCGGTTCCAGCCAGCCCGGCCGCCGCAGCGGCGCGGACCGGCTCGCCAAACCGTTTAGGCCGTGGCTTCAAACGCCGGAGGGTAGCTGACGCTGCCGGAAGGCAGCGGCGCGCCCAAGCTTTGCGCCATGAAGTATTCGGCCGGCACGCCCGGCAAAATCAGGCCTGGCCGCGCTTGGAAGCCGAAGCGCGCGTAGTAGCCGGGATCGCCCAACACCACGCAGCCCGACGCGCCCAGCTCGCGCAGCGCGGCCAGCGCCTGTTTCATCAGCAGGCTGCCTATGCCCTGGCCCTGTCGCTCCGGATGCACGGACAGCGGGCCGATGCCGTGCCAGCCGGCGGCGCCGGAGGAGACGAGCACCGGCGAGGCGGCGATGTGGCCCAGCAGACGTTCGCCGTCCAGCGCCACGATGGAAAGCGTGAGCTGGCCGCTGCGGCGCAGCGTGTTGACGATGAAGTGCTCGGTGTGGCTGGAGTGTTCTTCGGCGAGGAAGGCGGCCCGGGTCAGTTCGAAAATGGCGTCGATGTCGCGGTCTTGTTCGTTTCTCAGCATGAGAGTCATAGCGTTCTCCTGGCGCGCCAGCGCGGCCGCCGCTTTTGCGCGGCTGCGCGGCGGCGGTGGTCATTGGTTGTCGAGTTGGCCGCGCACGGCGCGCAGGCCGGCCTTATTGATTTGGTAAGGCTGGCCGTTCTTGGAGCTGATCAGGCGTTTGGTCCTGAGCTTCTGGAACACGAGCAGGGTGCAGTCGGACAGCAGATACCCTTCACGGGTATAGCATTCCACGGTGAAGATACGGCCCGCGTCGTCGCGCAGGTGCGCGATGCGGCCGCCTTTGGCCAGGACGTGCAACGTCCTTTGCTCCGGCTTGGAGATATTCATATTGGATGATCATTCGGCAATCAAATGCGAAAACGGGCAGCCGCCGCGATGCGGGCGCTACCAGCTCAGGGGCATTTTGATAACGGCCAGCCGGGAAACCGGGCGGCGTTATCGGATTGCTGCAATCTCCAACATGCAAAGCCTTTGCGAGGAAAAGAAGGGCGCTCATCAAGATGAGCAGGTCAAAATTCTAAGCGGATAGCTAAGTAAAATCAACAGTCTGCGCGCTCAGCGCCAATTCCAGCTGACAATCGAAAGGCTCCAGCGCCAGTTGCGGCGCGTACAGCCAGCGAGCGGGCGCGCAGCCGCAGGCTTCGTAGAAGTCTACGGTTTCAACGGCGGAATGCGAGGAGATGTAGAGCGCGTCCGCGCCCAGCGCCCGGCCGGCGGCGGCCGCCGCCGCCAGCAACGCGCGCCCCAGCCCTCGGCCGCGCCAGCGGCGGTCCACTTGCAGTTCTTTCAGTTGCCGGTAGCCGCCGTCCGGGCCCAGCGCTTGCGGGTCGATGGCGGCGAAGCCGGCCAGGCCGCCGTCCATGTCCAGCGCCAACACCGCGCCGTCGGCGGCGATGCGCGCCAGTTCCCGCGTCAGCTCGCGTCGTTCCGCTGGGGACCAGTCGTCGATGAAGGGCTCGGCCACGCATTGCCGGCCATCGGCTCCAGCGCGATAGACCAGATCAACATCCTGACGGCGCTGGAAGGCGTCCAGCCAGTTGACGGGGATGTCGCGCGGGCTCAGCCGGCGGATGGGCGGTGCAGACGGGCGGATGGACATGGCGCGGATGAGGGTGGCAAGAACGGAATTATCTCAGAAGCTGTTCAAAGTCCGCTGCGCTTTGTGAGACGCGGCGCGGCGAGCGCGCTGGGGCCGGATGGTTTTGGCGCCGGCTCCGGAAACGCGGCGTGTAAGCCGCTGATATCCTATTTGAATTTTATCTATCAATCATGCTTATTGATAGATAAAACGAATTAATCGATTCAATTATTTCAATTTTCACAGATATTAACAGAATGTTAGGATTCATAAAAATCAAAGGCATAGCGTAGAGCCGCCGCGCCGAATAAGGGTTTGCAAGAGCTTGCCCTGTTCGAGCGCGGCGTGTCGCGAGCGGAGTGCCTGAATGCAGTGACAAGCCAGCGCCGCCGGCGGAGCCGCGTCGCGCCCCTGGACCGAACCGCGGCCGGCCATGGGTTTTCGGCGGGAATGCGCGTCTTCGCGTTTATCCCGCCCTAAGCCTGGAGCCGGCGGCGGGCTTGCCTGCAAAGACTTGCCTTACGTGAATTCCATCAATCTGAAGAATGTGGTCTGTGAAATGAGTAATAAAGCATCTGAAGCAAAGCGTTTGTCCTCGCCCTCCCTGGCCTTGAGCGCATTGAGCCTGGCCGTGGCCTGTTCCTGGTCCGCCTTGGCGAGCGCCGACACGATCTCCAGCGTCGGCAGCAATAATGTTTACGGCGCGGGTTCGGTGGACCCGGCGGTGGCGAGCAACAGCAATAACTCCATCTATGGCGTGGGCGCCGGCAGCAATATGAACGGCACCAACAACTCGGCCTTTGGCGCCGCTGCCGGCGTGAATGTGACGGGGAGTTACAACACCTCGATCGGTCAGAACGCGGGCACCAATGTGCAGGGCAACAATAACGCTTTCATGGGCAACGACTCCGGCTACAACGTGACCGGCGACGCCAACGTGGGCACCGGCATCAACACCATCCGCAACGTCACCGGCACCGGCAACACCGGCAGCGGGGCCAATGCGGCCCAAGACATCCAGGGCGATTTCAACGCCGGCCTGGGCAACAACTCCAACCGCAACGTCACCGGCAGCTACAACACCAGCAGCGGCACCTTCTCCGGCTGGAACATCAAGGGCAGCAACAATACCGCCAACGGCGCGAATGCCGGCAGCAATGTCACGGGGGACAACAATACCGCGGTGGGCAGCTATGCCGGGCGCGGCGTGACCGGCAGCGGCAACTTCGCCGCCGGCAACCAGGCCGGCCAGAATGTGTCCGGCAGCAATAATGTGGCCATCGGCAATCATGCCGGTTCCAACACCAATGCCAGCAATGCGGTGGCGGTGGGCGACAATGCCGCCGCCAACGCCAACAATGCGCTGGCGCTGGGCAGCAACGCCCAGGCCAGCAACGTCAACGACGTCGCCTTGGGCGCCAACAGCCGGACCGCGGCGGCCAATCCCACCGCCAGCGGCGTGGTGGACGGCGTAACCTACAGCTACGCCGGCGCGGCCCCTTCCAGCGTGGTGAGCGTGGGCAGCGCGGGCAATGAGCGTCAAATCAGCAATGTCGCCGCCGGCCGGGTGAGCGGGACCAGCACCGACGCGGTGAACGGCAGCCAGCTGAACGCGACCAACCAGGCGGTGCAGCGGGTGAGCGCCAAGGTGGACAACGCCGGCGCCGGAACCGCGGCGGCCTTGGGCGGCGGCGCGTCCTACAACGCTCAGACCGGCGCGGTGAACGGTCCGAACTACACCGTTTACGGCAATACCGTGAACAATGTCGGCGATGCGATCGACCGGCTGCAGAAAAGCGGGCCGGTGCAGTATTCCGATCCCAGCGGCCGGACGACGACGACAAGCGCCGGCAACGACGTCACCCTGGTGGGCGGGGACGGCGGCAGGCCGGTGACCATCCACAATGTGGCGGCGGGCGCGCAGGGCACGGACGCGGTGAACGTGGACCAGCTGAATGCGGCCAACTTCAACAATCAGCAGCAATTCAAGCAGCTCAGGTCCGATCTGTCCGATACGCGCCGCGACGCGCTGGGCGCGGCGGCCGGCGCGATGGCGATGGCCGGCCTGCCGCAGGCATTCCTGCCCGGCAAGAGCATGTTGGCCGTGGCCACGGCCACCACCGGCGGCGAGTCCGCCATCGCGGTGGGCTTGTCCTCGCTGTCCGACAACGGCCGCTGGGTGGTGAAGTTCTCCGGCTCCACCAATACCCGCGGTCAGGGCGGCGCCAGCCTGGGCGCGGGCTTTCAGTGGTAAGCGGCAGGCAAGATCAATCAGCTGATAGTGAATGAGAGAGATGATGAAACAAGCGATATTCGGCGGCGCTTTCCGCTGCCTGCTGCTGGCGGCCGCCGGCGCGGCCTTGATGGGTTGCGGCAGCAGCCGCCTGAGCAAGATCACCGACGACGGCCGTCTGGCCGAACAGGCCAGTCCGGTCTGGCCCGGCATTGAAGACAACCGCTGGCAGCCGGAAGGCAGCGTGCCCAATCCGGACAATCTGGCCAAGGTGCAGCCGGGCCTGAGCAAGGAACAGGTTTACGGCCTGATCGGCCGCCCGCATTTCGCCGAAGGGATGATCGATGTGCGGGAGTGGGATTATGTGCTGAATCTGAGCCCCAAGGACGGCGGGCAAGCCCGGGCTTGTCAGTACAAGCTGCTGTTCGACAAGCGGATGAAGCTGGCTTCGGTGATCTGGCGGCAGGAAGCCTGCGCCAAGATCGCATCCTAAAGTCTGATCCGACGCCGGAACCACGAAACGAAGCGCCTTGACCGGCGTTTCGTTTTTTTTTGCGCGCACAGTCCTTGCTGAGCGCGGTGCAAAAAAACGCGCGGCCCAGAGGCCGCGCGTTGTTTGCAGGGACGAACCGCGCTTATTTCAGATCGAAGCGGTCCAGATTCATCACCTTGTTCCAGGCGGCGACGAAGTCGCGGACAAACTTCTGCTGCGCATCGTTTTGAGCGTAGACCTCGGCCAGCGCCCGCAGCTGCGAGTTGGAGCCGAACACCAGGTCCACCCGGCTGCCGGTCCACTTGAGCGCGCCGGTTTTGCGGTCGCGGCCTTCGTACAGCTCATTGGCGCTGGAAGCCGGCTGCCAGGCCACGTTCATATCGAGCAGGTTGACGAAGAAGTCGTTGCTCAATACGCCCGGACGAGCGGTGAACACGCCGTGCGGCGCTTGATCCGCATTGGCGCCCAGCACGCGCAGGCCGCCCACCAGCACGGTCATTTCCGGCGCGCTCAGCGTCAGCAACTGGGCTTTGTCCACCAGCAGCGCCTCCGCGGGCAAGGAATAAGCCTGTTTCTGATAATTGCGGAAACCGTCCGCCTGCGGCTCCAGCACGCTGAAGGATTCCACGTCGGTCTGTTCCTGGCTGGCGTCGGTCCGGCCCGGCGCAAACGGCACGCTGACCTTGTGGCCGCCGGCCTGGGCGGCCGCTTCCACCGCCGCGCCGCCGGCCAGTACGATCAGGTCGGCCAGCGACACTTGCTTGCCGCCGCTCTGCGCGGCGTTGAAGTCCTGGCGGATGGCTTCCAGCGCTTTCAGCACGCGGGCCAATTGCGCCGGCTGGTTCACCGCCCAGTCTTTTTGCGGGGCCAGGCGGATGCGGGCGCCGTTGGCGCCGCCGCGCTTGTCCGATCCGCGGAAGCTGGAGGCGGAGGCCCAGGCGGTGGCCACCAGTTCGCTGACCGACAGGCCGGAGGCCAACACCTTGGCCTTGAGCGCGGCGATGTCCGCGTCGTTGATCAGCGGTTGACAGGCCGCCGGCAGCGGGTCTTGCCAGATCAGGTCTTCGGCCGGCACTTCCGGCCCCAGGTAGCGGGCCTTGGGCCCCATATCGCGGTGGGTCAGCTTGAACCAGGCGCGGGCGAAGGCGTCGGCGAAGGCGGCCGGGTTTTGATGGAAGCGGCGGGCGATGGGCTCGTAGATCGGGTCGAAGCGCAGCGACAGATCGGCGGTGGTCATCATCGGCGGGTGTTTCTTCGCCGGGTTGTGAGCGTCCGGGATCAGGTGTTCCGGTTTGACGTTCTTGGCCACCCACTGATGGGCGCCGGCCGGGCTCTTGGTCAGTTCCCAGTCGTAGCCGAACAAGGTGTCGAAATAGCCGTTGTCCCACTGCGTCGGATTGGGTTTCCACGCGCCCTCGATGCCGCTGGTGGTGGTGTATTCGCCCTTGCCGTCGCCCAAGCGGTTGATCCAGCCCAGGCCTTGCGCTTCCAGCGGCGCGGCTTCCGGTTCCGGGCCCACCAAGGCCGGATCGCCGGCGCCGTGGGCTTTGCCGAAGGTATGGCCGCCGGCCACCAGGGCCACGGTTTCTTCATCGTTCATCGCCATGCGGGCGAAGGTTTCGCGCACGTCGCGGCCGGAAGCCAGCGGATCCGGATTGCCGTCCGGGCCTTCCGGGTTCACGTAGATCAAGCCCATCTGCACCGCGGCCAGCGGGTTGTCCAGCTGGCGGTCGCCGGAGTAGCGGCTGTTGGCCTCGGCGCTGGTGGCCAGCCATTTGGTTTCCGCGCCCCAGTAAACGTCTTCTTCCGGCTGCCAGATGTCCTGACGGCCGCCGCCGAAACCAAAGGTTTTGAAGCCCATGGATTCCAGCGCCACGTTGCCGGCCAGGATCATCAGGTCGGCCCAGGAAATCTGCTTGCCGTATTTTTGCTTGATCGGCCACAGCAGACGGCGCGCCTTGTCCAGATTGCCGTTGTCCGGCCAGCTGTTGAGCGGAGCGAAGCGCTGATTGCCGGTGCCGGCGCCGCCGCGGCCGTCGGCGGTGCGGTAGGTGCCGGCGTCGTGCCAGGCCATGCGGATGAACAGGCCGCCGTAATGGCCCCAGTCGGCCGGCCACCAGTCCTGAGAGGTGGTCATCAGCGCCTTGAGGTCGTTTTTCAGCGTGGGGTAGTCCAGCTGTTGGAAGGCGGCGGGGTAGTCGAAGTCCGGGTCCAGCGGATTGGAGGCCGGGGCGTGCTGGTGCAGGATGTTGAGGTTGAGCTGGTTGGGCCACCAGTCGCGGTTGGATTGGGCGTTGACCACGGCCGGATTGCCGGTGGCGTGATGGAACGGGCACTTGGACGCGCTGCTCATGACAGACTCCTTAGGTCAAGGTGTTCAATGACTTGCTGGGATCAGCTTAGTGAAGCTTGCCGCGGGAAGCCATTGAGCAATTTCAATCAGCTCTATGGCTTCCGTCAATCAATCATGCTTTGGCGATAGTTAGTTCATTGGGCGCGCCGCATAGTTCCTGGGCTTGGGAATTAAGACGAGGCTTCAACGCCCTTGTCTACAATCCCGCGGAAGTACAGCGGACCCTGAGCAGGCTCTCCGAGCCTGTTCAAAGTCTCGCGAGCAAGGGCGAGACAAGGCGAAAACAGCTGAGGAAGCGGAATGTACGCGTGGTACATGAGCATTTCGAAGGTGTTTTCAACGTCGAATCGCTGAAGCGCAGCAGACTTTGAACAGGTTCTAAGGGTGTGCAAGGCGTGGGCGGATGGCTAGAGGACGCGCTCGCGCTCGTGCGCCAGGAGCCAGGCCTTGCGCTCCAGCCCCCCGCCGTAGCCGGTGAGCGCGCCGTCTTTGCCCAGCACGCGGTGGCAGGGGACGATGATGGAGAGGCGGTTGGCGCCGTTGGCGGCGGCCACGGCGCGGACGGATTGCGGGCGGCCCAGCCTTGCGGCCTGTTCCTGATAGCTGCGGGTGCGGCCGTAGGGCACGCTCAGCAGCAATCGCCAGACCGCCTGCTGGAAGGCGGTGCCGGGCAGGTGCAGCGCCACGTCGAAGTCGCGGCGCGAGCCGGCGAAGTATTCGCCGATCTCGCGTTCGGCCTGGCGCAATAGCGGGCTGTCGCCGTCGGCGATCTCGGCGGACAGCAGGCGGCGCAGCGCCGCCAGCTCCGCGTCCACGATGGGCCGGTCGGTGAACTCCAGCAGGCACAGGCCATCCTGGCTGGCGCAGGCGATCATGGCGCCGAGCGGGCTGTCGAAGCGGCGCAAGAGCAGCGGCCCGGCCTGGCGGGCGGCATGGATGTGAATCGCTTGGGGCATGGTTAAGCCGGCTTACTCGCCGTTGCCGGCCGCGTCCGGCTCGGCCGGCACCAGCTGCAGCAAGTCGCCCGGCTGGCAGTCCAGATACAGACAGATCGCCTCCAGGGTGGAGAGCCGGAAGCCCTTGACCTTGCCTTGCTTCAGCAGCGACAGGTTTTGCTCGGTGATGCCGATGGCCTGGGCCAGGTCCTTGGATTTGACCTTGCGCTGGACGAGCAGCATGTCCAGATGGATTTTGATGGGCATGTGTCGCTTTCAGATGAATTGCTTATTTTCGCACGCCAGCGCAATGCCTTCTCGCTGAATGCGCGCAATGATCATGACCACGGCGGCAATGAACAGGCTTTCCAGGTTTTCGGTGTGGAAGCTGACGGCGATCAGCCGCTGTCCCTCCGGCCGCATCATGGTCAGCCAGGCGCTGATCATCGGTTGGGAGACGAGGTCCGCCAGCACCCAGAGCGCCACGCTGGAGCCCACCTTGGATAATAAGGACGCGGAGCGTTCCGTAAAGTATTCCCTGCGCGCATAGAGCTTGAACAAGCGGTGCAAGGCATACAGGCCTTGGGCCAGGATCAGCAGCGGGATGCAGGACAGGACCGCGCCGCCGGCGCGTTGCCACAGCGGCAAGCTAGGGAGATCGAACTCGCTTGAGCCGTAAAACCCTCTGACGGTGTCAACCGTGACGGTCAAGCCGGCGTCGATGATGGACTTGGGAAAGAGCCAGAACAGGATGTCCAGCAGCAGCATGGCGCCAATGCCCAAGACGGTGATGTAGGCCATGGCGGCGCAATAGCGGCTCAATCGCGTGGAGTTCATGAGGGTTCCTTGTGACGGGTTGGAAAGACAATGAGGGCGGAATTACTAAAGTATCGCGAAACAATTATTTTTTATTGTAAAACGATCATTTTTTGCTGTGCAAGTTTGATTTGCATGCTGTTGCGGCAAGCACACGGCTCGGGCCCGCCGCCGTGCGGCGCGCGGTGAGCCCTCAAGCCTGGCTGGGCGCGGCTTTTGGATTGTTTGGAGGCGTGTTGCGTAGCAGATACATATGGAACGACAAATTATTATCGTTTAACAATAATTAGTTTATGTAATACAGTCATCGTCTTTTGCGCGGAGGCGGACCGCCCTCGCGCGCTGTCTCAAACCCTGCCCGGCGTGTTTAGGCGCCGGAGCAAAGAAAGAGCCTGGACGATGAGCGATGCAAATCAAGCGAGCGGCGCGCCGGAGCCCCCGCCTGGGCGGGCGGCCGCATGGCCGGCGCCGGCCCGTGTTTAAGACCTTGGGCCGCGGCCGGCGCGCGCGCCTGCTGTGCGTCTTGCTGGTGTGGGGGCTGGTGGCCTGCAGAGGAGAGGGCGCCGGCTTGAGAGCGGCGATGTCGCGGCCGTTTCAGGCCTTGACCGCGCTGGCGCGCGGTCCGGCGGGTTCAGCGGTCTATCCGCGTGGTCATCAGGATGGCGGTGCTGGTGCGCTCCACGCCGTCCAGCGCGCCGATGCGGTCGATCAGCCCGTCCAGCTCGGCCACGCCGGCGGCCTCCACGCCGGCGATGAAGTCGTGGACGCCGCTGACCGAGTGCAGGGTGCGGACCTGGGGTAGCCGGCGCAAGGCGCTTTCTATCGACGGGCTCAGCCGCGGCTCGGCGGCGATCATCACCAGCGCGCGCACTTGGGCGGCGTCGTGGGCGGCGCTGGTGCGCACGCTGTAGCCCAGGATCACGCCGCCGCGCTCCAGTCTTTCGATGCGGCTTTGCACCGTGGTACGGGACAGGCCCAGCCGGCGCGCCAGCTCCGCGGTGGGCGCGCGGGCGTTTTCGCGCAGCAGCGCGAGCAATTGCTGATCGGTGGCGTCCATGGCGGCTCCGTGCGGGGTGGGCGATTTGGCGCTATGCCGGACTTTTCGTCAATCCGATCAATAATATCCGACAGTTCGTCGCTATGCGCGCTGCAATTTGCCGAACTTGATTCGAGAATGAGGCTTCCCCTGAGACGAGGAGCGAAGCGATGCGGGATGCGATCATTGTGGGCGGCGGCCACAACGGCCTGGTGTGCGCCCATTACCTGGCGCGGGCCGGGCTGAAGGTGACAGTGCTGGAACGGCGCGGCGTGGTGGGCGGCGCGGCGGTGACCGAGGAATTCCATCCCGGCTTCCGCAACTCGGTGGCCGCCTACACGGTGTCGCTGCTCAATCCCAAGGTGAGCCGCGACATGGAGCTGGCGCGTCACGGCCTGAAGGTGGTGGAGCGGCCCTTGTCCAACTTCCTGCCGCTGGACGACGGGGGCTATCTGAAAGTGGGGCCGGGCCGCACCGCGGCCGAAGTGGCGCGTTTTTCGCGCCGCGACGCCGAGCGGTTGGACGATTACGCGCGGCATCTGGACGCCGCCGCCGAGCTGCTGCGCGAGCTGGTGCTGCAAACGCCGCCCAATGCGGTGGCGGGCGGCTGGCTGAACGCCTTGCCGGAGCTGCTCAAGGCCGGCCGGCTGGGGCGGCGGCTGGGCAAGCTGGAACTGGCGCAGCAACGCGAATTGCTGGACCTGTTCACCAAGTCTGCCGGCGATTATCTGGACGGCTGGTTCGACAGCGATCCGATCAAGGCGGTTTACGGCTTCGACAGCGTGGTGGGCAACTACGCCAGCCCGTACGCGCCGGGTTCGGCCTATGTCCTGCTGCACCATGTGTTCGGCGAGGTCAATGGCCGCAAAGGCGCGTGGGGCCACGCGCTGGGCGGCATGGGCGCCATCACCCAGGCCATGGCCCGCTCGGCGCGCGAGCGCGGCGCGGAGATCCGCATCGACAGCGCGGTGCGCGAAGTGCTGCTGGACAAGGGCCGGGCGGTGGGCGTGGTGACGGACCGCGGCGAGCGGCTGGACGCGCGCGTGGTGGTGTCCAATCTCAATCCGCGGCTGCTCTACACCCAGCTGCTGGACCCGGCGGCGCTGCCGGCGGATTTCCTGCGTAGGATGCAGAGCTGGCGCTGCGGCTCCGGCACCTTCCGCATGAACGTAGCCCTGTCCGAGTTGCCGGATTTCAGCTGTCTGCCGGGCAAGGCGCAGGCGGAGCACCACGGCAGCGGCATCATCATCGCGCCCAGCCTGGCCTATATGGAGCGCGCTTATCACGACGCGCGCGAACGCGGCTGGTCCGGCCGGCCCATCGTGGAAGTGCTGATCCCGTCCACGCTGGACCCGTCCTTGGCGCCGCCGGGCCAACACGTGGCCAGCCTGTTTTGCCAGCACGTGGCGCCGCAATTGCCGGACGGCGCCAGCTGGGACGATCACCGCGAAGAAGTGGCGGACCTGATGATAGACACCGTCGCCCGCTACGCGCCCAATTTCAAGGGCGCGGTGCTGGGGCGGCAGATCATGAGCCCGCTGGATCTGGAGCGCACCTTCGGCCTGGTGGGCGGCGACATTTTCCACGGCGCGCTGGGCCTGGATCAGCTGTTCTCGGCGCGGCCCATGCTGGGTCACGCCGATTACCGCGGCCCCATTCCCGGCCTGTACACCTGCGGCGCCGGCGCTCACCCCGGCGGCGGCGTCACCGGCGCGCCCGGCCACAACGCGGCGCGCGAGGTGCTGCGCGATCTGGGGCGCCGCATGGCCTGAGCGCCAGGCAAAAAAAAGCCCGCGGCGCGAGCCGACGGGCCAAAGGGCTATCAAGAGGGAATCAGTAGAAGCGGTAATCCAGGGTCAGGCCGACGGTGCGCGGCGCGCCGACCACGCCCAGATTGTTGCCGCGCGCCGGCAGCTGCGCGTACAGCACGCCCTGGTTGCCCAGATTGTTGATGTAGCCGCGCACCGTCCAGGCGGCGCTTTCGTAGCCGGCGTTGAGGTTGGCCACGGTGTAGTCGCCGGCGGTGCGGCTGCGTTCATTGTTGATGTCGGAGTAGTAAGACCCCACACGGTTCAGGCTGCCGCCGACGAACAGGCCGTGATCCAGCCGCTGTTTGAAGCCCAGGTTCACCGTCAGATGGGGCGCGTAGTTGAATTGATTGCCCTGGATGCCGGGGTTGGCGGCGTCGCTCTGAGTCACCTTGGTGTTCAGCAGGCCCAGGCCGGCGCTCAGCGTCAGCCGCGGCGTGGCCCGCGCCTTGGTTTCCAGCTCCAGGCCGTAGCTTTCGCCCTTGGGAATATTGGTGAAGCGCGAGCCCAGGATGGCCTGGTAGCCGGTGTACTGGTTGAAGAAGGCGTTGACGTTGAGGCTGAGACGCTGCTCCAGGAAGCTGGAGCGGCTGCTGGCCTCGTAGGCGATGACTTCTTCCTTGTTGTAGGTGTAGTACTCGTTGTTGTTGTCCAGGCCGGAGCCGCCGGCGTTGTAGCCTTTGCGCACCGAGAAGCCCAGCGTGGTGTCCGGGCTGTATTTGTAGCTGAGGCCGGCCTTGGGCAGGAACAGCGTTTCGCCGATATCGAAGTCGGCGCGGGCCTGCTTGGGCATGCCCGGCTGCAGCGTGGTGTTGCGGCGCTGCGTCTCCCGCTCCACGCGGCTGCCCAGATTGAGGCTCCAGCGTTCGTTCAGCGCCAGCGTGGCCTCGCCGTAGACGGCCAGGGTTCTCAGCTTGTCCTTGGCCGCCACGCGCGGCGCCGCGTTCATGTCCTGATCCCTATCGTAGTAATACGCGCCCACCACGCCGCTGAGCGCGCCGTTTTGCGGCGCATAGCTCAGCCGCGCCTCGGCGGTATTGCTCTTCTCATCCAGCCGCATGCGGAAATCGCTGCTGTCCACGAAGGCGCTGACGTTGTCGGCGTGGCCCAGCAGCAACTGGGCGCTCCAGGCGTCGTTGAACTGGTATTGCAGATCGGTGCTGACGGTGTTGTTGAAGGAATCCTGATAACGCGCTTCGGTGGACAGGCGGTGGTATTGGTAATCGAAGTAATTGCCGTCCACATAGTTCAGGTATTCGCCCTTGTTCTTGCGGTGCGACACCGTCAGCTTGGCGCTGAAGCCGGGCAGGGCGCCGGGCTTCCACAGCAGTTTGCCGCGCGCGCTGCTGTGCTTGAGGTCGGACGGGTCCCACGGTGTGTTGCCGCCCGGATAATTGACGTAGCTGTGGCCGTTCAGGCCTTCGGCGGCGATGCGGAAGGCCAGCTCCTCGGTGATCGGCCCGGACACCATGCCGGCCAGCGTGGCCTTGCCGTTCTTGTTTTCGTAGCCGGCGCGCAGCGCGCCCTCCCAATCGAAGCTGGGGTCCTTGGTGTTGATCACCACGGCGCCGGCCAGCGTGTTGCGGCCCTGAGTGGTGGACTGCGGGCCGCGCAGCACTTCTATCTGTTCCACGTCCCAGGGGCTGGCGTCCACGTAACGCTGGCCGTTCCAGCTTTCCGGCATGCCGTCCACCGTGGTGCTGACCCGCGGGCGGGAGCCGGAAACCAGGGTGTTGTAGCCGGTGCCGGGGCCGGTGCCTTCCACGCCGCGGATATTGACGATGCCGGCGCCGTTGCTGCTGGCGTTGGGCGTGGCGGCCACGCTGTCGTACACCGATTTGTCGCCGCCGTGATCCATGTCGCGGATCACCGTCACCGCGGTGCTGGTGTCCTTCAGCGAGCGTTTGAGCTTTTCACCGGTGACGGTGACCGTGGGCAGCGCGGTTTGCTGGTCCTGAGCGTCGGGCGCCGCCAGCGCCGCGTGCGAGAGCGTCAGGCCGCCGATGCCGGCCAGCGCCAGCCGGACGGACAGGGCAAGGGGAAGGCGTTTCAGATTGTGTTCCATCGTGCTGCGATTCCTGTTTTTTTTTGTGCGTGACTCGAGATCGGCGCGCTTCTGAAGTTCGGCGGCGTCGTCTGGCTGGCGAGGAATCGTTGGCTACTGCGGCGAGGGGAACGAGGAGCGCGGACGGCCCTTGCGGGTCGTTGCGATCACCAGGGGCAAATGATAGTATTTCTCATTCGCATTATGCAAATAAGGTGCGAACATTCTTGCTCAAGCACCGCGGAAAACGCCAGGAAACAAGATGCAGACAATGGAAGAAACGGCGTGGAATCAACACGCTGCGCGCAGTGCGGCTTGCTTGCAACACCCCGAGGCGGGCCAGCCGGCCTGGTGGGAGCGCCTGGCCACCGTGGGCGCGCCGCTCACCGAACGCCTGCCGGACGGCAGCGTATGCGTGACCTTCCTCTGGCGGGACCCCAACGGACCCGCCGCCCGTTCTCCGCTGGCCCGCGTCTACGTGGACGTCAATTCCGTCACCGATCACCATCGCGCCCAGCCGCAGTCGCTGGCGCGGCTGGGCGACACCGACGTCTGGTGGTGGCAGACTGAGCTGCCGGCCAACTGGCGCGGCAGCTACGCCTATATTCCGGTCACCGCCGAGCAGGCCCCGCCGGCGCCGGACGCCGACGCGCGCGCCAGCCGGCTGCGCCACCGCCAATGGTGGCTGGACATCATGAGCCGGGCGGCGGCGGACCCGCTCAACCCCCGCGCCGGCTATGTCAGCAGCTGGGGCGCGCCCTTGTCCGCGCTGCACCTGGACGCGGCGCCGGACCAGCATGCCTGGCAAGCCTGGGATCTGCGCCGCCAGGGCGCGGACCCGGCGCGGCTGAGCGTGATCCAGTGGGACAGCGCGCGGCTGGGCAAGACGCGCAGGGTCTGGCTGTACCAAACCGGCGCGCTGCCGGCCAAGGAGCGCGGCGAGCGGCCGCTGGCCATTTTGCTGGACGGCCAGCACTGGGCCGAGCGCATGCCGGTGTTCGCCGCGCTGGACGCGGACACCCGGCGCGGCCGGCTGCCGCCGGCGGTTTATCTCTTGGTGGACGTCATCGACAACCGGCATCGGGAGCAGGACCTGCCCTGCAACGCCGATTTCTGGCTGGCGCTGCAACAGGAACTGCTGCCGCAGGCGGAGCGCGTCGCGCCGTTCAGCGCGCGGCCGGAACGCACGGCGGTGGCGGGGCAGAGCTACGGCGGCCTGGCGGCGATGTTCGCCGGCCTGCGCTGGCCGGAGCGCTTCGGCTGCGTGCTCAGCCAGTCCGGCTCCTTCTGGTGGCCTTACGTGGAACTGCACGAACGCGCCCGCGCCGTCAGCGAACGACGGCTGCCCGGCAGCCGCGGCCGGCTGACGGAACAACTGGAGGCCGGCGAACTGCCGCCGGGACGGCTGCGGATCTATCAGGAAGTGGGCAGCCGCGAAGAAGTGATGCTGGACGTCAACGCCAGCCAGTGCGCGGCGCTGGAGCGCGCCGGCCATTGCGTGCGCTACCAGGCGTTCGAAGGCGGCCACGATTGGCTGTGCTGGCGCGGCGGCCTGCTGGACGGACTGGCCTGGCTGTGGCGGGAGCCGGCGGAAGGTTGAGCCGGCGGGAGGGGGCTGAGCTCCGGTTCTCAAGCCCCGCGCGGAATCACCATCGGCGTATGGCTGATCGGATCGTCGATGATCAGGCAGCGCAGGCCGAACACCTGTTCGATCAAATCCGCGGTGACGATGTCGCGCGGCGCGCCCTCGGCCACGATGCGGCCGTCGCGCATCGCGATCAGATGGCTGGCGTAGCGACAGGCGTGGTTGATGTCGTGCAGCACCGCCACCAGCGTGCGGCCGCCGTCGCGGTTCAAGCGGCGGAACAACTCCAACAGCTCAATCTGATGCGCGATGTCCAGATAGGTGGTCGGCTCGTCCAGCAGCAGCAGCGGCGTTTGCTGCGCCAGCGCCATCGCCACCCACACCCGCTGGCGCTGGCCGCCGGACAATTCGTCCACCAGCCGGTCCGCCAGCGCGTCGGTGCCGGTGGCCGCCAGCGCCAGGCTCACCGCCTCCTCGTCCTCCCGGCTCCATTGCCGCAACAGGCTCTGATGCGGGTAGCGCCCGCGCGCCACCAGGTCCGCCACGGCGATGCCGTCCGGCGCCACCGCGCTTTGCGGCAGCAAGCCCAGCTGCCGCGCCACCGTCTTGGCCGGGAAACTGTGGATGTCGCGGCCGTCCAGGCACACCTGGCCGGACAGCGGCTTCAACAGCCGGCTCAGGCTGCGCAGCAAGGTGGATTTGCCGCAGCCGTTGGGGCCGATGATCACGCTGAAGGAGCCGTCGGGGATCCGCACGTCCAACTGCTCGCAAATGGTGCGCTGGCGGTAGCCCAGCCGCAGGCGCTCGCCGCGCAGCCGCGGCAGGTCCGCGCCGGCCGCCGGCGCGGCGTCCAGTTTCAAATTCAGGGAAGTCACGGTTTTCGGGCTCCGGTTTGACGCAGCAACAGCCACAGCAGATACAGGCCGCCAATGCAGATGGTGACGACGCCCACTGGCAGCTGACGGGGATAGAAGAACTGCTGGGCGCCGTAATCCGCGGCCAGCAGCAAGAGCGCGCCGGTCCAGGCCGCGGTCAGCGGGCTGGTGGCCTGGGTGCGGCGCAGGCGCAGCGCGATTTGCGGCGCGGCCAGCGCGATGAAGGAAATCGGCCCGGCCGCGGCGGTGGCGGAAGCGATCAGCGCCACCCCCAGGCCCATCAGCCACAGCCGGGTGCGTTCCGCCGGCACGCCCAGCGCGCTGGCGCAGTCGTCGCCCATCTCCAGCAGCCGCATGCGCCGCTGCAGCGTCAGCGCCGCCGCCATCGCCAGCAGGCAGCACAGCGCGGAGGGCAGGCCCTTGTTCCAGGTCATGCCGTTGAGCGTGCCCGCGCCCCAGGTGGCCGCGCTCATCGCCGCCTCCAGGCTGGCGTTGATCAGCAGCCAGTGATTGAGCGCGCTCAGCATGGCGCTGACGGCGATGCCGACGATGATCAGGCGGAAGCCGTGCGCGCCTTGCCGCCAGGCCAGCAGATATACCAGGCCGGCGGACAGCAGGCCGCCGGCCAGCGCGCCGCCGGCGATCTGGAAATGGCCGCCGTTGAATAGGGTGATCACCACCAGCGCGCCGGTATAGGCGCCGGTGTTGAAGCCCACCACGTCCGGGCTGCCCAGCGGGTTGCGGATCAAGGACTGGAAAATCGCGCCGCTCATGCCCAGCGCCGCGCCCACCACCAAGGCCATTAACACCCGCGGTAGCCGCCATTGCTGCACCACCGCCACCTCCAGCCGGCTGCCCTGGCCTTGCAAGGCCTGCCACACCTGTTCCAGGCTCATGGGCAAGGCGCCGGCGCGCAAGCTCATCGCCGCCAGCGCCGCGCAGGCGGCGGCCAACAGCAAACAGGTCCACAGCCCGCCCAGCGCCAGCCGGCCGTTGCAGCGGCCGTCCAGGCTGCCCCAGCTCAACACCGCCGGCTTCACGAGCGGCCTCCGGGCGCGGCGTGGCGGCGCGCCAGCCAGATCAAGGCCGGCGCGCCGATGAAGGCGGTGACGATGGAGACCCGCAGCTCGCCCGGCGTCAGCAGGCGGCCGACGATGTCCGAGCTCAACAGCAGAATGGGGGCCAGCAGCAAGGTGAAGGGCAGGGTCCAGCGCAGATCGGCGCCGCCCAGCCAGCGGGCCAGATGGGGAATCATCAGGCCGATGAAGGCGATGGGGCCGGCCACGGCGGTGCTGGCGCCGCACAGCAGGGTGATGGCCAGCACCGCGCCGGCCTGGATCAGCAGCGGCCGGCCGCCCAGGCTCACCGCCAGATCGCTGCCCATGCCCAAAGTGTTCAAGGGCCGCGCCAGCAGCAGCGCCAGCAGGCCGCCGGCGGCGATGACCGGAGCCACCAGCGCCACCGGGGTCATGCTGCGCACGTCCAGCGTGCCGGCGTTCCAGTAGCGCAGCTGATTGAAGGCCAGCGGGTCCAGCAGGGTGATGGCGGTGGACAAGCCCATCAGCACCGCGCTGACGGCCACGCCGGCCAGCACGAAGCGCAGCGGGTCCATGCGGCGCCCGCGCGCGCCCACCGCGTACACCAGCAAGGTGGCGCCCAGCGCTCCGGCGGCGGCGCAGCCCAGATAGCCCAGCTGGCTGTCCACGCCCCAGGCCGCCACGCCCAGCACCATGGCGAAGCTGGCGCCGGCGTTGACGCCCAGCACGCCGGGGTCCGCCAGCGGATTGCGCGACAGCGCCTGGATCAGCGCGCCGGACAGGCCCAGCGCCGCGCCGGCCAGCAGGCCCAGCAGGGTGCGGGGCAAGCGGCCTTGCAGCACGATCACGCTGTCCGGATCGCCGCCGCCGTGCAGCAGGCTGCGCCATACGACGGAGGCCGGAATCGATTTGGCGCCCAGCATCAGGCTTAACAGGGCAATGGCCGCCAGCGCGGCCAGGCAGCACAGCAACAGAGTCAGGCGGCGGCTTGGCGGCGCCGTGGGCGCGGGCAGGGCCGAGGCGGGACGGATTGACATGATCAAATGCAAATGATTCCTAATACAGACTGCTGATGTTACCATGCGGCATCCATAACGGAACACCATCTTGCCGGGCGCGCGCGGGAAGCAAACCACGCCGTCCGCCGGGCGCGCCGGCGCATGCCAAGCGGCCTCCACCCCTGTCGAGATAAAACTTTGTCATGAAAAAGTCGCCTATCTTCGTTGATTTCAGCCTGCTCAGGCTCAACCCGCATTTCCGCTCCATCTTCATCGCCCGCATGATCTCGGTGTTCGCCTTCGGCATCCTGATGGTGGCGGTGCCGGTGCAAATCCATCAGCTCACCGGCTCCACGCTGCAAGTGGGCGCGGCGATGGCGCTGGACGGCGTCGGCATGTTCGCCGGCCTGATGTGCGGCGGCGTGCTGGCGGACCGCATGGACCGCCGCCGGCTGATCCTGCTGGGCCGCTCGCTGTGCGGTCTGGGCTTTCTGGCGCTGGCGCTCAATGGCTTCATGACCAATCCCTCGGTGCTGGCGCTCTACGTGGTGTCGGCCTGGGACGGTTTTTTCAGCGGCATCGGCATCACCTCGCTGATGGCGTCCATCCCGGTGCTGGTCGGCCGTGAAAACCTGCCGGCCGCCGGCGCGCTGAGCATGCTGACCATGCGCATCGGCGGCGTGCTGTCGCCCTTGCTGGGCGGCCTGATCATCGCCGCCGTCGGGGTCAACTGGAACTATCTGCTGGCCGGCGTCGGCACCCTGGCCACCCTGATCCCGCTGACGCGTTTGCCGTCCTTGAAGCCACAGGGCGGGGAGCCGGCGCATCCGCTGCGTTCCTTGCTGGAGGGTTTCCAGTTCCTGTGGCAGAACAAGGTGGTGGGCGCGGTGGTGGCGGTGGGCACGCTGCAAACCCTGCTCAGCGCGGTGCGGGTGTTGTATCCCTCGCTGGCGGAGGACGGTTACGGCGGCGGCGCTTTCGAGGTGGGCCTGATGTATTCGGCGGTGCCGCTGGGCGCGATGATAGGCGCGTTCACCAGCGGTTGGGTGGGCGGTTTGAGCCGCCCCGGCGCGGTGATGTTGAGCTGCGTGCTGGCTTCGTCGCTGAGCATCGCCTCCTTGGGTCTGGTCCATCATCTGGCTTACGGCCTGCTGGCCTTGGCTTTGCTGGGTTATTTCGGTTCCATCGCGTCCTTGTTGCAGTTCACCTTGGTGCAGGGCAATACGCCGGATCATTTGCTGGGCCGGGTGAACAGCCTGTGGAACGCGCAGGATGTGGTGGGCGACGGTCTGGGCGCTTTGGGGCTGGGTGCGCTGGCGCGGGCCTTGGCACCGTTGACGGCGGTGGGCTGGTTCGGCGCGGCGGCCGCGGCGGCCAGCCTGGCGATGTGCGGGGCTTTTGGGTCTTTGCGGCGTTTGGCCGGCGGCGCGGCCGCCGAGGCGGAGGCGGCCGGGGAGCCGGCGCGGCAGGGCGCGGGGTCCTAGCGCCAAGGGTTTGTGGATGCTGATGTGCTTGCAGGGCGGAAACCTCGGTTGGGGTTTTCGCCCTTTTTGCATCCTCTGATATGAAGCACTGCCGGGTGTGGGGAGTTTGAATCCGCTTCGCGGATATTGATTTAGGTGCCGCTTTCCGCGCTGACCGAGCGAGGCAAGCGCAGCGTCGCGAGGGAATAAGACGGGGAGGGGACGGGCCGCCGCCCCCTTTCATCCCCCCTCGTCCCCCAGGGCGCGAAACCCGGAGCGCCCCCCGAGGGGACACCTGGGCGCTACACAAGGTGGTCTGCTCTCTTAAAAAAGATCCATGACTTGGCTAAGTGGCTCCCTTTTGGGGGTAACTATCCAATTCCACCCGATCTGTGGATATCTCCAAAGAGCCAAGGAGAAACCACGTTTGCGACGCGCCCCTGGTCCCTTCAAGCCTGCCGTCGGGTGGCAGGCCCGAGGTCTTAAGCGGCTGCCTGTTCGAGCAGCGCGACGTTAGCGTGCCATCACTGAGCGAATCAAAGATTCGCACGTAGAGAGTTCAGCCGCGCCTCGGGCCTGACGGGACCCGGCGGGAAGCCGTAGGCCAGGCTTGCAGGGCAGCCTTTGGGGTGTCTACGTGCGAATCTTTGATTCGCTCAGTGATAGGGAATTTGGCCGAGTTGTTCCCCTTCCTGCCTGCCGGGCAGCCCCGGCAATCAAAATCATCATCCGCGCAGCGGATTCAAAACCAGATCACTCAACAAGTCAGCCACGCTCAAGCAAAGCAACCACCCTACCTTGACCCCAAGCGTCCCCTCGGCAACAATCCCCCCGTTGCCGCCCACATGCGGCACACGGGATTGGCGTCCCGTTCGTGTGTACCACCAGCCTACGCAGCATACTGCGCGGGCTGTTTCACCATGGCTGTGCCGTTTGGCAGGCGCATGGTGGGAGAGTGCCATGCACTCACCGGTCTGGTACACACCCGGTACGCCAATCCTGCCACGCGCCTGCCCAATACCTCAGCCTTCCCCGGCAGGTGGTTTATCTTGTGTCACAGCAGGAGAAACACCATGCAACAGCCTCAAAACTTTCCCCCGCGCCGCCGCTACAAACTGAACGCTCTGGAACAACAGAGCGCACTGCTCCCCTTCGTCCGCTTCTGCCCCGGCCGCACCTACCCGCATTACTGGCAAATGCCTACGCCCAGCAAGGATCTCCTCGCCGACCACGCCTACGGCCGCGAATGCGCGGCTCACCTGTTGCAATGGCTGAAGGACAACCGGGAATACGTCGGCAAAGGCCTGCTCAGCCGCGTGGCGCGCGACATCGATTTTGACGACCGCGCCGGACGCGGCCAGTGGATGGGCTTTTTCAACTATCTGGAAATCATGATGCTGCTGGGCGCCGACCGGGTCCGGGTTTACCGCCATGTAGACAGCCAACACCAGATCTACCTGGCGCTGGGACAGCGTTTCAGCCTGGAAGCGCGCTTCCGCCGCATCCGCTTGCGAAACCGCTAAACGTCTTGCGGTGGGTATCGCTGCGCTCCACCCACCCTACGGTGAATGGTCTTGTAGGGTGGGTGGAGCCGTAGGCGATACCCACCAAACCCCGCCATTGAGACCCAAGCATCGATTCCATCGCGTTTCCGCGTGGGTATCGCTGCGCCCCACTCACCCTACGGCGGATGGTCTTGTAGGGTGGGTGGAGCCGTTAGGCGATACCCACCGACATCGTTTGCCGCCGAGCCGGCGCACGCAAAAAAAGCGGGGCAGCCCAAAGCGGCCCCGCTTGATTCCTGCTTGCTTGAATGTCCGCCGAGGCTCCAATGCCTCATGCCGATGTGGCAGACACTGTCGCGCGGCTTACTGGCCGTGCTTCTCCTCGCCCAGCTTGTCCAGATAACGCAGGATGCGGCCGCTGTCCTGCTCCAGCTTCTGCATCCGCTCGACGATCTCCTGCTCGTCCAGCGGGCCTTCCTGGCCAAACACCGCCAGCGCGGCGCCGATGTGCTGGCTGGCCTGCTGCTCGGTGGCCGCCAGCTCGCTCCAGGAGCGGGTCTGGCCAAAAGACTGCTGGCCTTGCAGTTGCAGCCAGCCTTGCAGCTCGCTGCCCTGCTCCAGCGGCTTGGCCTCCTCTATCGAGTGATAGGCGGTCTGCTTGAAGATCACGTGGCCCACCTTTTGCAGGCTGAGCTGGGATTTGTCGTGCACGCGGTTCACCTGCGCCATCACCTGCTGCGACTGCTCCACCTGGCTGCTGAAGCGCTGGCGGAAGGTTTCCACCGAGTCCTTGACCTGGCTGGCCACATTGCCGGCGGCGCTGGCCTGGGTCTGCATATTGCCGATGCGCAGCGACAGGTTTTCCAGCACGTCCTGCACATTGTTGGCGGTGCTCTTGCTGCGTTCGGCCAGCTTGCGCACTTCGTCGGCCACCACGGCGAAGCCGCGGCCGGTTTCGCCGGCGCGGGCGGCTTCAATGGCGGCGTTCAGCGCCAGCAGATTGGTTTGATCGGCGATGGCGGAGATGTCGGCCAGCGAGGTTTCTATGCCCTGCCATTCCTGGGCCAGCGCGGTGCTGGCGGTGTCCATGCTGCTGACGCTGTCGGCTATGGTGTCCAGGTGGCCGGACAGGTGCTGGGCGGTTTCCAGGCTGACGCGCGCGCCGTCCGCGGTGTCCTGGGTGATGGCGGCCACGTCGGCCATGGCCTGGCTGATGTCTTCCAGATCGCTCTGATTGCTGGCCAGGTCCTTGCGCAAATGCGGGTTGTTCAGCGCGGCCAGCTGCGAGGACAGGCGGTTGCGGCGGATGTAGCCGTCGTTGTCGGCCATGGTCTGGATGGCGTGGTTGACGCTGCCCAGCGAGCTGGCCAGGATGCCCGGCAGGCCCTGGCTCAGCGGGCGGCGGCTATAGTCGCCGGCGCTGATGGCCTTGAAGCAGGTGTTGATTTCCTTGAAATAGGTTTCGATCAGATCGAGGAAATCATTGAGCTGCCAGGCGAGCTTGCCCACTTCGCCCAGATTGCGGGTGCCGGTGGCGCGGTGGTGCAGTTCGCCGGAGCTGGCGTAGCCCAGTTGTTCGTGCAGGGTGTTGAGCAGGCCGAAGATGCGGCCGCTGTGGCGCCACAGCAGCAGGGACAGGGCGATGGAGACGGCCAGCAGCAGAGCATCCACGATGTGGCCGACGATTTCCGGGAACAAGAAGCCGTCCAGCAGCGAGAAGGCGACCAGCAGGTTGAAGCTGATGATGCACCAGCCCAGCTGGGTGCGCAGGAAGGGCGGTTTTTTGTCGTGGTTCATGCGGCGACTCCCGGCGCTTGCAGCACCTGGGCGTTGAGGGACAGGATGAAGTCCTGATAGCTGACGCCTTTTTCCGCCAGCACTTGCAGCAGCCAGGCCACGGAGGCGTCAGGCGCGGTGGCCTTGTTGTGGCTGGCTTCGATCTGGCGCATCTGGGCGTAGACGGGTTCTATGGCCTTGATCGCTTCCTGGCTGGGCGGCCGGCGTACGGAGTAATAGCCTTGCAGTTGGCCGCGCAGATCGTAGTCCGGGGTGACGTTGGCCAGCACCCAGTAGTAGTCGCCGTTTTTGCTGTGATTTTTCACCACGGCGAAGAATTCCTGGCCCTGTTGCAGGGTTTTCCACATCAGCCGGTAGGCGCCGCGCGGCATGTCGGGATGGCGGATCAGATTATGCGGTTTGCCCAGCAGTTCGTGCTCGGCGTAGCCGGCGATGCGCATGAACACGCGGTTGGCGTAGGTGATGTGGCCGGTGGGGTCGGTCTTGGTGATGATCAGTTCATGAGGAGCGAGCCGGATTTCCTTGCTGGCCGGGCCGGCGGCGGGGTGCGTCATGGTCTGTTTCTCTCTTATTTGTCGATTGCATAACCTCTAAATGTTCATTTTCGGCCACTGGCCCAGTAGGGGCAAGCGTTTATTTATTTGTACTGCCCATGCTTGACAGGGTGCTGCTTAAATTACTTCTTAATAATCCAGTTCTTACAAAAACAAAAGGATGCCTTCGGCATCCTTTGCGGCGCGGGTGGGCAGGGCGTCAGAGCCGGTTCAACATCTTGGGGCGCGCCGCTGGCATGGAAGCGGTTTTCAGAGTTTGACGATCTGGCGGATCTGGGACACGCAGGCGCGGGCATCGTCTATCAGCTTGGCGAATTCCGGGCTGTTGATCTCGGCGTGGCTGAGCCAGCGCACCTTATTGCTGATCCGGTACTGGACGCGGATGCCGGCCGGGGTTTGCTGCTGCTTGGCGTTCACCTCGTACCAGGGGGAGCTGACCTTGCACTCGAAGGCCGGCTGGATGGCCTTGGCGCCCTTGAGCAGCACGTCGGACTGCATGGCGCTGGCGTCGCCCAGGTAGACGTCGGCCAGATTGCCGTTGCGCTTGTAGCTGTCGAAGCTGTCCCACACGCCCTTGAAGTGGGAGTCGTAGAGAAACAGACCGGAGATCTTCTCCAGCATGCGCGGGTCGCGCACGCTCATGCGCAGCGGGTAGACGGACGGCACGATGAAGGAGGTCTTGTCGCGCTGGACCTTGCAGCCTTCCGGCTGATTGCTCAGCCGGTTGCACAGGCTTTGGTCGGTGGCGCTGACGCCCTGGTAGCGGTCTTGCAGAATGGTGTCGATCAGCGTGGAGTTGCCCAGTTCGATATCGGCGCGGACGTCGGCGCTGCCGTCGGCTTGCAGCGCGTTTTCGCGTTTGATGTTCAGATCGGTGCGCGCCGGCTCCATCGGCACCTGGGTCTGGCTGACCACGCCGTCCTTGCCGATGATGAAGGCCCAGCGGTCTTGCAGGTCAGACATGATGCGGCCGGGCTGGAAGAAGGGGTTGGTCGGGTCCAGCCACCAGGTCTGGCCGGCGATGTCGGCGCGGACGATCATGTGGTTGGGCGCGCCGATGCCGGGCAGCAGCAGCGGCGGGGCGAACTTGCCGCGGTAGATCAGCGCCGGCTCGGCGGCGACGCCGGAGCGGCGCAGCATGGCGGTCAGCAGGGTGGAGAGGTCTTTGCAGTCGCCGTAGCCGTGCTTTTCGATTTCCGCCAGCGTGAACGGCACCAGGCCGCGTTCCGCCAGACGGGTGTCGTTGAGGTAGCGGTAGTTGCGGTTGATGTGCTGCATGAAGGCGGCTGCCTGCTCCGCGGCCGGCTTGCCCTGGTTGGCGGCCACCACGGCGGCGGCGGCCGGCGGCAGCGGCGCGGCCAGGATTTCGTTGTAACGGCGGGCGTGAGCGCCGAAGTGGTCTTGCGGCTGGTCCGAGGTGGCGATCACCAGCTGCGGCCATTCGCGCAGCGCGCTGTTGTTCCACTCGTTGATGTAGTTGAGGTAGCGCGGCCGGCGCAGCGAGACCTTGACGCGTTTGCGGTCCGCGCTGGCGTCCACCGCGTAATCGTCCAGCATCATGCCGCGCCAGATCAGCGGGCGCGTGGACTGGATGTCGAAGTTGAAGCTGTCTTCGCGCGCTTTTTGCGGGCCCAGGTCCAGTTGGTAGCGCAGCTGGCGCACCAAGGGCTGCGCCACGCTGTGGGTCTTGATGCGGTAGGACACTGTGCTGCCCACCGACAATTCCGGGAAGGCCATCCAGGTTTGCATGTCGCGGCTGACGCCGGCGTCCGGATTGGGCGCGGCGCGGGTTTCGATCTGGGATTTGCCCAGTTTGATCACTTTGCCGTTGGGCTGGATCACTTCAGCCTGTTCCACCCGCAGGCGGTCTTCAGCCGGGTAGGTGAAGTCGATGCGGGACAGCTGTTCGCGGCCGGAGGGGTGCAGGATGGTGAATTGCTTGCTGGTGACGCAGTCCAGGCTGTTGTCTTTATTGTGCTGGCAGCTGACGGCGGTTTTGACCGCCAGCGGCGCTTCGCTGACCGGTTGCAGCGCGGCGGCGCTGAAGCTGCTGTAGAGGCCGGCGGCCAGCCCGAGAGTGAGTGTACGCATAGTGGAATCGAAAAGTGTGATGTTGCGGTGATGATTATACGGCGCGAGGGCGGAGAAAACGCGCATCCGGCGTCCGCGCCGCCGGATGGGGTCAAGCGTTCCATATTCGCATATTAGCGCTTGCGAATGTGTGTGCTTTTTGTGTTAACGGCGTCATAGCGCCGCAGAGTCGATAAGGGGGTAGGGCTCGTCGGCAGGCAATGCTGGGCTGACAGACGAGCGGCCGGCGGGCGCCGGCCTGCTCGCAGGCGGTCTTTACGGCGCTTCGGTGGCGAAGCCGATCTTGCTGATGCCGCCTTGTTGGGCGCTGGCCAGGGTTTTGGCCACGGTTTCGTAACGCACGCTCTTGTCGGCGAACAAGTGCAGCTCCACTTGCGGGTTGTCGCGGGCGGCGGCGGCGAAACGGGCGTCCAGCTCGCCTTCCGGCACTTTGACGTCGTTCCAGAACACCGCGCCGGCGGCGTCTATGGCCAGGCGGATTTCCTTGGGCTGGCTCTGCTGCGCGGCGGCGCTGGCCTGCGGCAGATCCAACTTGACGGTATTGGTCAGCAGCGGGGTGGTGATGATGAACACCACCAGCAGCACCAACATCACATCCACCAGCGGGGTGGTGTTGATGTCGGCCATTGGGGCGGAGCCGCCCTTGTCGAAACTACCGAAGGCCATCGATCTCTCCGGACTGAGTCAGCAGCTGGGCGTGCAGATCGTGGGCGAAGTAGTCCATGTCCTGAGCCATGATGCGCTGCATGCGGGTCAGGGCGTTGTAGGCCAGCACAGCGGGGATGGCGGCGGCCAGGCCGGCGGCGGTGGCCACCAGGGCCTCGCCGATGGGGCCGGCCACCGCGGCGATGGTGACCTGGCCGGCCGCGCCGATGTTCACCAGCGCGTGGTAAATGCCCCATACCGTGCCGAACAAGCCGATGAAGGGCGCGGTGGAGCCCACCGAGGCCAGCACGGTCATGCCGGTTTCCTGCTTGCCGTTTTCCTGGGCCAGGCCCTTGCGGATGGCGCGGGTCAGGAATTCGTCCAGATCGCAGCTCTGGCCCAGCGGGCGCTCAGCCTGGCTGCGGTAGTGGCGCAGCGCGGCCAGGCCCTGGCGGGTGAGGTTGGCGAAGGGCGCGCGGGAATCCTGCAGCTGGGTTTCCGCCTGTTTCCAGTTGGGGGCGTCCCACAGCGCGGCCTCGGCCTGCTTGTTGGCGCGGCGGATATGCCAGGTGCTGACGCCGCGAACCAGGATCAGGTACCAGGTCAGCACCGACATCAGGACCAGGATCATGAACACCGCGACCAGCACGGCGTCCCCTTGTTGGAATACAGTCATTAGATTCATGATTTGGCAGACTTCAAAGAAAATTCAACGGGAACGATAAAGGTGTAGGCGATGGCTTCATTGCCGCGTTTGGCCGGGGTGAAGGTCCATTTCTTCACCGCCGCCAGGGCGGCGCGGTCCAAGCGCGGGAAGCCGCTGGTGTTGGCCAGCGCCACGTCCAGCGGCTGGCCTTGGGCGGATACGTGCACCCGCAGCTGCACGGTGCCGGTTTCGCCTTCCTCGATGGACAGCGCCGGGTAGGCCGGCTTGGGATTGTTCAGATAGCCGCCCCGGTACATCGGCTCGGTGATCGAGGGCTTGGCGTCGGCGGACTGGCCGCGCGAGCTGCCGCCCTCGGCGGAGCTGGTGGCCGCGCTGGGCTTGCTTTCCGCCGCGGGGGCGGCGGTGGGCACGCTGATGGCCTTGGCGCTAGGCGCGGCCGGCGTGGGCGTGGCCATTACCTTGGGTTTGACCGGAGTCGGCTTCGGCGTCGGGGTGGGCTTGACCTGCGGCGTCGGCTTTTTCTCGGGCTTGGGCTGCTGCTTGGGCGCAGCCGGCGCGGCGGCCTTGCTGGGCGCGGCCAGGCTGATCATTTCCATGCTGGCGACGCGCGGCAGCGTGATCGGCGCCTGCATCGCCACTGCGCCGCCCATCAGCACGAAGACCAGGGCATGCAGGCCCACGGTGCTGGAGAGCGCCGAGTATTGAAGAATTCGCTGGTTCATGACGGTGATGATAATACAAACTATTCTCATTATCCAAGCTGGAAAACGCGTATATCCTCACGTCATTGATATGGGTAAATAAATGACGGGAAAAGGATTTTGCCAAGCGTCGCGTCCGCCGGCGCGCCGGAGCGGCCCGGCGCTTGCAATCCATGGTTTTGCCTGCATATTTTGCAGCATTGGCCACGGCGGAGTGCCGGTGGCGACATTATTGGAATACAAAACATGCAACAGTTCGACGGAACCACCATCGTGTCCATTCGCCGCGGCAATCGCGTGGCGCTGGGCGGGGATGGCCAGGTCACCCTGGGCAACATCGTGATCAAGGCCTCGGCGCGCAAGGTGCGCAAGCTGCACGGCGGCAAGGTGCTGGCGGGCTTTGCCGGCGGCACCGCCGACGCCTTCACCCTGATCGAGCGTTTTGAAGCCAAGCTGCAAAAACATCAGGGCAATCTGCTGGTGTCGGCGGTGGAACTGGCCAAGGACTGGCGCACCGACCGCATGCTGCGCCGGCTGGAAGCGATGCTGATCGTCGCCGACAAGAACAGCACCCTGATCATCACCGGCAACGGCGACGTGTTGGAACCGGAGCAAGGCATCGCCGCCATCGGCTCCGGCGGCGCCTACGCCCAGTCCGCGGCGCGCGCGCTGTTTGAAAACACCGATCTGGCGCCGGAAGTGGTGGTGAAGAAATCGCTGGAGATCGCCGGCGACATCTGCATCTACACCAACCACAACCATGTGATCGAGCTGTTGGACGACGCCGAAGTGCCGGAAGGCAAAGAGCCGGCAGCCAACTGAGCCGTCCGATTCAAGAATCAAATCGCCGGGAGCGTCGCTTCCGGCTGGAGAATGTCATGACGCAAATGACCCCGCAGGAAATCGTCCACGAGCTGGACCAACACATCATCGGCCAGAACGCCGCCAAGCGCGCGGTGGCGGTGGCCTTGCGCAACCGCTGGCGCCGCCAGCAGGTGGCTGAGCCGCTGCGCAGCGAAATCACCCCCAAGAACATCCTGATGATAGGCCCCACCGGCGTGGGCAAGACCGAGATCGCCCGCCGCCTGGCCAAGCTGTCCGGCGCGCCCTTCATCAAGATAGAAGCCACCAAGTTCACCGAGGTGGGCTATGTCGGCCGCGATGTGGACACCATCATCCGCGACCTGGTGGAAGTGGCGATCAAGGACACCCGCGACGCCGCCATCAAGCGCAACCGCCCGCGCGCGGAAGACGCGGCGGAAGACCGCATCCTGGACGTGCTGCTGCCGCGCCCGCGTCAGCAGGCCGGTTTCTTCGGTGGCGAGCCGGAAGCGGAGGCCAAGCCGGAAGACGGCGCCACCCGCCAGAAATTCCGCAAGATGCTGCGGGAAGGGGCGCTGGACGATAAAGAGATCGAAATCGAAATCGCCGCGCCGGCGGCGCAGATGAATGTGATGGCCCCGCCGGGGATGGAGGATTTCGCCAGCCAGCTGCAAGGCATGTTCCAGGGCATGGGCTCCGGCAAGAAACAGACGGCCAAGATGAAGGTGACGGAGGCGCGCAAGCAGTTGATCGACGAGGAAGCCGCCAAGCTGGTCAACGACGAGGAACTGCGCGCCGAAGCGCTGAAGAACGTCGAGCAGAACGGCATCGTGTTCCTGGACGAGATCGACAAGGTCACCAGCCGCAGCGAAGGCCAGGGCGGCGCCGACGTCTCGCGCGCCGGCGTGCAGCGCGACCTGTTGCCGCTGGTGGAAGGCACCACCGTGTCCACCAAGTACGGCATGGTCAAGACCGACCACATCCTGTTCATCGCCTCCGGCGCCTTCCAGCTGTCCAAGCCGTCGGACCTGATCCCGGAACTGCAAGGCCGTCTGCCCATCCGCGTTGAACTCTCCTCGCTGACCGTGGACGACTTCAAGGCCATCCTCACCAGCACCAACGCCTGCCTGACCCGTCAGTACCAGGCGTTGATGGCCACCGAGGGCGTGGAACTGGAGTTTGCCGAATCCGGCATCCAGCGCCTGGCCGAGATCGCCTGGCGGGTCAACGAGAAAACCGAGAACATCGGCGCGCGCCGTCTCTACACCGTGATGGAAAAGCTGCTGGAAGAAGTGGCATTCGACGCCAAGGCCGGCCGCTGCGAGATCGACGCCGCCTATGTCGACAGCAAGTTGGAGCAGGTGGCCGAGCGCGAAGATCTGGCGCGTTACGTGCTCTGATCCACTCCTTATATATAGAAACGCGAACGGCGGCCGATGGCCGCCGTTTTTGCATCCGCTTCAGCGCGTCTCACAGGCCGGCTTGGCGGCGGCTGGCATGGCCGCCAAATCGCGGAACGCCTCCGGGTGATGCCGCCAATACCAATCCTTCACCTCCTCGTGGTCCAGCTCCAGGAAAGCCTTCAAGCCCGGCAACAGCAGCATGGGCAGCACGGTGGCCAAATGCAGCAACGCGAAGATCAGATAAACCCGGTCCAGCGGCAGCACATGCAGCAGCGCTCCGGCCAGCGCCGGCCCCAGCATCGAGCCTATCTTCACCAGCATCACATTGATGGCGGAAAAGCGCGCGCGGTAATTCTCCGGCACCGCCAGCGTGCGGTGGGTCTGGCCTATCAGCTGGTTCAGCGCGAACATCAGCCCCATCACCGCGAAACAGGCCAGGATCAGCCACGGGTTGTCGCTGAGCGCCACCACCAGCATCAATACGCCGCAGACCAGCATGCCGAGGGTGCGCGCCTGGTAACGGCTGAAGCGGCGCAGCAGCACATGGGTGAACCATAGCGAACCCAGCAGCATGCCGGCGCTGATCGCCGCCTCGCAACCGCCCAGCCAGGCGGCGGACAAACCCAGCGCATGCAGCTTGACCGGCAGCAAGGTGGTCACCAGCGGCATGAAGGCCACCAGGGTGATGAATACCGCCAAGGTCCAATAGCGTTCCAGCGGAATGCGCCAGCGCGCGTACAAGCCGCTGCGGATATCTTCCAGCCAGGGGCTGCGGACGGCGCCTGCCGCGCGCGGCGGCACGCGCACATATAAGGAGGCCGCGGCGGCCACCACCAGCAAGAAGGCATAGGCCAGCAGGGTCAGGGTGGGCGAGGTCGCCGCCATCAGGCCGCCGCCCAAGACCGGGCCGATCAGATTGCCCGCCGACTGCGAGCTTTTCTGCAAGGACAGCGCATCGCCCAGTCTGGCCGCCGGCACCATCTCGGCGGCGATGCTCAGCATGGACGGCAGCACGATGGACCAGGCCAGCATGGCCAGCGACTCCACCGCAATCACCCAGCCGATGCGATACCAGCCCATGGCCGCCATCAGCGCCAACAGCAGGGCGCTCAACATCGCCAACAGCATGCCGCCGCCTATCAGCCGGTTCTTGGGCAGGCGGTCGCCCAAGGGCGCGGTCAGCGGCAGCGACAGCAACATCACCAGCGCGGTGATCGAGCCGAACCACGCCATATCGCGCGCGCCGCCGGATTGCACCACCCACCAGCTGATGGCGACGTAACCGGCGCCCATCGCCAGCCCGCTCAGCACGTCGCTTAGCATCAAGGCGTAAAACGGCGCGGGTAGGCCCTCCAATCGTTGACGCAAGGTTTGCTGCATGAGGAGGGCTCCTGGGCGGTGGGGATGCGCTTAGCTTAACAATTAATGACTAAGGCATAAAGTCTGCGCCGAATAATTTGCCGGAAAGCGGGTTTTTCGGAAAAACTGGGGAAAATATGCCCGCTTTCGCAGCTTATCTGCCGACGACAACAAGCTGGAAAGCCTTTTTTTCCGGCTTGCCCAAAAGTTCTTGTAAAATTCTTTATGGAGGATATCCATTTAAATCATTGACTTAGGTGTTGATATCTTAAAAACCCTCTCTTTTTTCAAAATAGGTGTTGACGGAGCGGGGGCTGTAACGTATATTTCACCTCCTCAGCAGACAACGCAGCGGCGGAAACGAAGCGCAGCGACCTGCACCGATCTTTAACAGAACGAATAACCGAT
>NZ_JAMZGH010000110.1:0-1613 GCF_024158805.1 Chromobacterium sp. S0633
TTGTTCAACAGCGCCGAAAAAGACATCAAAACCACTATGCGGTCCATGGTGTTCGAACCCAACAACCATGCCACCTGGGAGCGAGTCCGCTGCGCCATCGATAACTACCTGCGCTCGCTGTGGCGCCAGGGCGCCTTGCCCGGCAAGAGTGAGAAGGAAGCCTACTTCGTACTGGTGGGCAAGGACATCACCATGACCGATGACGACATAGCTCAGGGCAAACTAATCGTCAAAATCGGCATGGCCGCAGTGCGCCCGGCGGAATTCATCATTCTGCAATTCACCCAGGATGTGAACCAAGGCTAAGCCGACGCGACGACGGCGACGTCCTCAATAGGAAAGGCAAGAGCAATGGCAACCAGCACCGAGCAAATCGCAAATACCTACCCCATTCCCACATACCGTTACCGGGTCACTGTGGGCAACGAAGAAATGGCATTCACCGCCGCATCCGGCATGGAAATCTCCCACGAAACCATCACCTACAAGGATGGCCTGGGTGGCTTATTCTACATGCCAGGCCAGATCGCACCCGTCAACATCTCCCTCCGACGCGGCGTGATCAAGGGGAAAAGTCAACTTTACGACTGGATTCACTCCATCTCTCTCAACCAAGTGGAGAAAAAAGATATCCTCATCAGCCTCACCAACGAAGCTGGCAACGAACTGTTGATTACCTGGAACGTCGCCAATGCCTTTCCCACCAAGCTGACCGCCCCCAGCCTAGACGCCAGCAGCAACGAAGTAGCCATTGAAGAGCTGGCACTCATGGCCGACGCCGTCACCATTCAGTTCCACTAACCCCACTCTCTACAGATACTGAAAGTGAACCGCCATGACCACTGTCACCAGCTATCCCGGTGTATATATCGAAGAGCTGCCCAGCCAATCCCTGTCCATCGCCAACAGTTCCACCGCCGTACCTGCGATTGCCTCTAGCGACGCAATGATCTCCGTGCCTACCAGAATAGCCTCGTGGCTGGAGTTCATGAACATAGTGTCAGCATTCGACCCTACCAAAAACCTCCATTTATCCGTAAAAACCTATTTCGAAAATGGCGGCGGCTACTGTTATGTCATCCCCACCGGTCAGCTAGAGCAAGAGGTACCCAAGCTGGACGATGTCACACTGCTGGTCGCCGCCGGAGAGGATATCAAGACGGCAGCCACCACGCTGTGCGTGGATGGTAAAAGCTTGTTCGCAATTCTCGACGGCCCCAAAGTTTTGCAGAGCCCAGCAACCGACATGAGCTCCTATCCTGTTAGCGAACATGCAGCAGCCTACTCCCCATGGCTGGATGCCGACTGGACTGAGGCTTCCATCCCCCCCAGCGGCGCAGTCGCCGGAGCCTACTGCAGGGTGGACCGTGAACGCGGCGCATGGAAAGCACCGGCCAATGTCGCGCTCAATGGTGGACTCAGGCCTCAATTCAAAGTCAGCGATGCCACCCAGGGCGAATACAACGCGGGAAAAGCGCTGAACATGATCCGAGAGTTTCAGAACAACGGTACGTTGATCTGGGGTGCCCGCACCCTCACAAGCAATACCGACACTGAGTGGCGCTACATTCCCGTACGCCGGTTGTTCAACAGCGCCGAAAAAGACATCAAAA
>NZ_JAMZGH010000111.1:0-1574 GCF_024158805.1 Chromobacterium sp. S0633
GCCGCCGTCCACGCGCGGCCGCGCCCGGCAACTCGCGATCTTGCGCACGCCGCCCAGCTCGGCCTCGGCCAGCCAGTCCAGCGCGCCGGCGCCGGCCGCCGGGCCGCGATAATGCGCGCTGCCCAGCAACAGCCATTCGGCGCGCAGCTTGGGCATGGCCGGCTCGAACAGCGGCAGCGCCGGCTCCGCGGCCTTGATCGCCTCCCAGCACGCGGCCTCGTGCGCCAGGATGAAGGGATCGCTCAGGCGGAAGCCGACGCCGACGCCGACGCGCAACATGGCTTGAGCGCCGATCTGGGTGCGCGACGAGGACACGAGCGCCGCCTGGGGTTTGATATGACGCAAGGGCATCAGCTTTTGACCTCCATGCCGACTTTTTTCAGATCCACGCCGGTGTCCGAGTAGGACGCGCCGGTGTAGGAGTATTTGAAACCGGTGGTGGAGTTGCTAAAGCCGGTGCTGCTGACCTCAGACCCCACCGAACTGATGCTGGAACCGGTGGTGGACATCTTGCTGCCCACCGCCTTGGTCTCGGAACCCGTCATCGAGGTATCGCTGCCCACCAACTTGACCGAAGCGCCGGTGGTGGACACCGAACAGCCGGTGACGCCGACGTCGGACCCGGTGGTGGACATCTTGCTGCCGGTCACGCTGGTGGACGAGCCGGTGGTGGACATCGAGGTGCCGGTGATGCTGACCGAGGAACCGGTGTCCGACATCGAGGTGCCGGTCACGCTCTTGGAGGTGCCGGTCACCGACATCTTGCTGCCGGTGACGCTGGTGGAGGTGCCGGTATAAGAAGACGACACCCCGGTCATGCTTTGCGACATGCCGGTGGCCGACACGCTGGTGCCGGTCATCGAGGTGGAAATGCCGGTCATGCCCTGCGAGGTGCCGGTCACCGAGGTGCGCGTGCCGGTCAGGCTGGTGGACACGCCGGTAAAACCGGTGGACACCCCGGTGAAACCGGTGGAAATGCCGGTGAAGCTGGTGGACACGCCGGTAAAACCGGTGGACACCCCGGTAAAGCCGGTGGAGACGCCGGTGAAGCTGGTAGACGCCCCGGTGAAACTGGTGGACAGGCCGGTGAAGCTGGTGGATACCCCGGTGAAGCTGACCGACAGGCCGGTGAAGGACACCGACACCCCGGTGAACTTGATCGACGCGCCGGTGACCGAGGTCGACGTGCCTTTCACATCGATGTTCTGGTCCTGGCCCACCGCCTCCGAGCTATTGCGCTCGGTGGTCTGCTGCATGTCGCGCTCGGCGTGCACCATCACCCGCTCCGCGCCGCGCTGGTCGTCGAAGGTGATCTGGCTGGCGTTGCTGTAACGGCCCTGCTTCAAGGAACGCGTGACCAGACCGGTGTAGCGGATGTCTTTCGGCAGGTCGTAAGGCGTTGGATTGTCGCCGTTGTAGACAATGCCGGTGACCATCGGCCGGTCCAGATCGCCGTCCACATAGGTGACCAGCACTTCCTGACCCACCCGCGGCAGCGCCAGCACGCCCCAGCCCTTGCCGGCCCAGGCTTGCGACACCCGGATCCAGCACGAGGCGTCTTCTTCCTGGGTCTT
>NZ_JAMZGH010000112.1:0-1473 GCF_024158805.1 Chromobacterium sp. S0633
TGGCAATGGAAAGGCCGGACGCCCTCGTCGCCCAGGTCGATGTCCACCGTCAGCCGCGAGCCGAGCAGCCCGTCCAGATCCAGCGCCGGGTCGGCGCAGGCGATGTCGAGCTGGTAACTGGGCTCCTGCGACAGACGCTCGTCCGCCTTGAAGCTCAACGCGACGCTGTCCGCGTCCAGCAAGGGGCTGTGCAGTTCGATCAAGCGCATCTCCGCTCTCCTTTCCCGTGTCCAAGCCTGCGCCGCCTCATCAGCTTTTCACCTGCATGCCCAGCTTCTTCAAATCCACGCCGGTGTCCGAATAGGACGCGCCGGTGTAGGAATAGCTGACCCCGGTGGTGGAGCAGCTGGAGCCGGTGCTGGACACGCTGGAACCGGTGCTGCTGACCGAGGAACCGGTGGTGGACATGCTGGAGCCGGTAACCCCGGTGGATGAGCCGGTGACCGAGACCGACGAGCCGGTGACGCTGGCGGAAGCGCCGGTGGTGGACACCGAGCAACCGGTGACGCTGGCGGACGAGCCGGTGGTGGACATCGAGGTGCCGGTGACGCTGGTGGACGAACCGGTGGTGGACATCGAAGTGCCGGTGATGCTGGTGGACGAGCCGGTGTCCGACATCGAGGTGCCGGTCACGCTCTTGGAGGTGCCGGTGACCGAGGTGCTGGTCCCGGTGACGCTGGTGGAGGTGCCGGTATAAGAAGACGACACCCCGGTCATGCTTTGCGACATGCCGGTGGCCGACACGCTGGTGCCGGTCATCGAGGTGGAAATGCCGGTCATGCTCTGCGAGGTGCCCGTCACCGAGGTGCTGGTGCCGGTCAGGCTGGTGGAGACGCCGGTAAAGCTGGTGGACACCCCGGTGAAACCGGTGGAAATGCCGGTGAAGCTGGTGGAGACGCCGGTAAAACCGGTGGACACCCCGGTGAAGCCGGTGGAGACGCCGGTAAAGCTGGTGGACACCCCGGTGAAACTGGTGGACAGGCCGGTGAAGCTGGTGGACACCCCGGTGAAGCTGACCGACAGGCCGGTGAAGGACACCGACACCCCGGTGTAGCTGATCGAGGCGCCGGTGACCGAGGTGGACGTGCCCTTGACCGAGGTGTTCTTGTCCTGGCCCACCGCCTCCGAGCTATTGCGCTCGGTGGTCTGCTGCATGTCTCGCTCGGCGTGCACCATCACCCGCTCCGCGCCGCGCTGGTCGTCGAAGGTGATCTGACTGGCGTTGCTGTAACGGCCCTGCTTCAAGGAGCGCGTGACCAGACCGGTGTAGCGGATGTCTTTCGGCAGGTCGTAAGGCGTCGGATTGTCGCCGTTATAGACGATGCCGGTGATCATCGGCCGGTCCAGATCGCCGTCCACATAGGTGACCAGCACCTCCTGGCCCACCCGCGGCATGGCCAGCACGCCCCAGCCCTTGCCGGCCCAGGCTTGCGACACCCGGATCCAGCACGAGGCGTCTTCTTCCTGGGTCTT
>NZ_JAMZGH010000113.1:0-1337 GCF_024158805.1 Chromobacterium sp. S0633
AAAAAACCCCGCGAAGGCGGGGTTTGTCTTTGCACGTAGCGGATCAGGACTTGGCCGGGGCTTCCCAGCCGCCGCCCAGCGCCTTGTACAGGCCCACCACGGCATTCAGTTGGTCCAGCTTGGCGCTCACCAGGCCCAGCTCCGCCTGGAAGCTGTTGCGTTGCGCGTCCAGCACGTCCAGATAGCTGGCGTAGCCGTTGTCGTAACGCAGATTGGCCAGGCGCAGCGATTTGTTCAAGGCCTGGAACTGCGTGGTCTGCGCCGCCTGGATCTCCCGCGCCGCGCCGTAGCCGGACAGCGCGTCCAGCGCGTCCTTGAACGCGCTTTGCACCGTCTTCTGATACTGCGCCAGCGCCTGTTTCTGCCGCGCGCTGGCCGCGTCCACCGCGTAGCCGGTCTGGCCGAAGTTGAACACCGGAGCCGCCAGATTGCCGACAAAGCTCCAGGTCCGCGTCGGGCCGGTGAACAGGGTGTCCAGCGACAGGCTTTGCGAACCCAGCGCCCCGCTCAGGCTGATGCTGGGGAAGTAGGCCGCGCGCGCCACGCCGATGCGGGCGTTGGCGGCGACCAGCTGCTGCTCGCTGGCGGCAATGTCCGGCCGACGCTCCAGCAGGCTGGAGGACAGGCCGGCCGGCACTTCCGGCGGGGCGGACAGCGCATCCAGGCTTTGACCACGCTGAATGCCGCCGGCCACCAGCTGCTTGGGCGAGTGGCCGAGCAGCACGCCCAGCGCGCTTTCGGTCTGCTCCAGCGCGCTGGCGATCTGCGGCACCTTGGCGCGGGCGGAGGCCGCCTCGGCCTCGGCCTGCTGCTGGTCCAGCTCCGAGATCAAGCCGCCCTTGAAGCGCTTGGTCTGCAGCTTCAGCGACTCCTCGCGGCTTTGCAGCGTGCGCTTGGCGATGTCCAACTGGGCGTCGTAGGCGCGCAGCTGGAAATAGGTCTGCGCGGTTTGCGCGGCGATCGCCAGCTTCGAGCTGTCGCGGGCGAAGCGGCTGGCGGCGAAGTCGGCGCGGGCCGCTTCGTTTCCGCGGCGCAGCTTGCCCCACAGGTCCAGTTCCCAAGACGCGGTGAGGTTGGCGTTGCGCACGTCGCTGACCAGCGGCGCGCCCGGCGTGCTTGTCGCGCTGGAAGCGCGGCCACGCTGATAGCCGGCGTTGGCGTTCAGCGCCGGCAGCAGCTGAGCGCGGGCGATGCCGGCCTGGGCCGCGGCTTCGTCGACGCGGGCGGAGGCGGCGGCCAGGTCCTGGTTGTGTTCCAGGGCTTGGGCGATCAACTGATCCAGCACCGGATCGTTGAACTGCTTCCACCAGTCCAGGGCGATGGCCGGGTTCTGGGCC
>NZ_JAMZGH010000114.1:0-1165 GCF_024158805.1 Chromobacterium sp. S0633
TCCGCGCCATCGTCGGCCGCTACTTTCTGGACCCCCGCATCCGGGCGCTCTATCAGCTGCCCAAGGCCATGGAAGCGCTGCTGCGGCGCGCGCACGGCCGGCCTTACCGCGTGGGCTTCTACCGTCCGGACTTCATCTACGACCGCCATGGCCAGCCGCGCATTTGCGAGGTGGGCGCGCGCTACCCGATGAACGGCTGGATGATCAGCCGCTGGCTGGGTCAGCCGGCCGGAGACGACGCCTTCTTGCAAACCCTGCGTCAATGGCATCCGCCCGGCTGCGTGGTGGCGCTGACGCACGCCCGCGAACCCGGCACCGAGATTTTCCTGCTGGCGGAAACGCTGCGCCGCGACGGCGTCCACTTTCTGTCCGCCCGGCCGGAGGCGCTCAGCGTCCGCGACGGCAAGCTGCGGCTGGACGGCCGGACGGTGAACCGCTGCATCCTGGAAATGGATCGCAGCGAGCTGCCGCTGCTGCCGGACCGGGTGCTGGACCAACTGCTGGACGGCGGCGCGTATTTCAACGACATCCGCACGCTGATCCTGGTGCACGACAAGCGGGTGCTGGCGGTCCTGAATCGCGAGGACATCATGCGGGACTGCCTGGACGCCGACGATTACGCGGCCTTGCGCCCCTTTCTGATCCCCTCCTTCGCGCCGGCCTCGCGGGACGAGGCCGAGGCCCTGCTGGCGCGCGCCGGCGACTTCATCGCCAAACCCAGCAGCGGCGGCCGCGGCCTGGGCTCGCTGGTGCGCTCCGCCTGCGGCGAAACCGCCTGGCGCGAACTGGTGCTGGGGCAATGGCCGCAATACATGTTCCAGGACTACATCGAGCAAAGCGAGTTCGTGGACCCGGAAAGCCGGCAGCGCATCCGGCTGGTGGGCATGCAGCTGTGCCGCGACGCGGAAAGCTACGGCCCCGGCGTGTTTCGCGGCTCGGACGAGTTGATCATCAATCTGCACCAGCGCCGCGGCAAGCTGTACTCCGCCGCCGCGACGGCCTGAACCGGTTTCGCGCACAGGGGGCTTCATGCGGCATTCCGTCATTATTCCGCTGTACAACAAACGCGCCTACATCGGCGAGACCATCGCCTCGCTGGCGGCGCAGGAAAAGGCGCCGCACGAGATCATCATCGTCGACGACGCCAGCACCGACGACGGCGCGG
>NZ_JAMZGH010000115.1:0-1137 GCF_024158805.1 Chromobacterium sp. S0633
GCCGGCGCATGAGCCGGCCCGCGGCTTGCTGGCCGAAGCCGACGCCGAGCTGCGCTTGTCCTCGCCCGGCGCGCCGCGCGACAGCGTGCAGGCGCGGGCGGGCTTCCGGCTGGAGCAATGGCAGGCGGAGCAGGGGCGGCGCTTGGCCGCCGGCATCGGCCTGCTGGCCACCATAGGCGCGGTGGCGCCCTTCGTCGGCCTGTTCGGCACGGTGTGGGGCATCATGAACAGCTTCGTCGGCATCGCCCGCAGCGGCAGCAGCTCCTTGGCCACCGTGGCCCCGGGCATCGCCGAGGCCTTGCTCGCCACCGCCGTCGGCCTGGTGGCCGCCATCCCCGCCGTGGTGATCTACAACCTGTTCAGCCGCGCGCTGGCCCGGCACAAAGGCCGCAGCCAGCAGGCGGCCGGGCTGGCGCTCTTGCTGCTTAGCCGCGAGCTGGACGTCCGCGCGGAGAGCGCTTGAATGGCCGGCGGTTTTCCCAGCAGCCAGGACGAGGGCCTGGCGGAGCTGTCCGATATCAACGTCACCCCCTTCATCGATGTGATGCTGGTGTTGCTGATCATCTTCATGGTGGTGGCGCCGCTGTCCACCGTGGACACCCGGATCGAACTGCCGGCCTCCAGCGCGCGCCAGCAGCCGCGGCCGGACAAGCCGCTCTACCTGTCGATGAATCAGGACCGCTCGCTGCAACTGGGCAAGCAGCCGGTGACGCTGGCTGAGCTGGCCGCGCGGCTGGACCGCGACAGCGGCGGCCGTCGCGACACCCCGCTGTTTTTCCAGGCAGACCGCCAGGCGCGCTACGAAGACGTGATGGCGGTGATGGACGCTTTGCGCGAGGCCGGCTATCTGAGCGTCGGCCTGGTCGCCCGCGAGGGCGGCTGAGATGGCCGTCGTCGCATGGGACCGTCCGCCGCTGCCGCTGGCCAGCTGGGGCAACGCCTGTCTGCTGACGCTGGGGGCGCCGCTGTTGGCGCTGCGCCTATACCTGTCCGTGGCCGAGCCGGTTCCGGCCCCGGCCGCGCCGGCCGCCGTGATGCGGGTGTGGGCCGCGGAGGTCAGCGCCGAGCCGTCCAGCCGTCCGCTGCCCACCGGCGCGCAGCAAAGCCTGGCCGCCGCCGCCAGCCGGCCCAAGGCCG
>NZ_JAMZGH010000116.1:0-1133 GCF_024158805.1 Chromobacterium sp. S0633
CTGGACGGGCTGCTCGGCTCGCGGCTGACGGTGGACATCGACCTGGGCGACGAGGGCGTCCGGCCTTTCCATTGCCAGGTGCTGGGCGGCTACGACAGCGGCCAGACCCAGGACAGCTACACCTACACGCTGGAACTGGGCAGTTGGCTGTCCTTCCTGGCGGAGAACCAGAACTGCCGCGTGTTCCAGCAGCTGACGGTGCCGCAGATCGTCGAGCAGGTCTTCGGCGAGCATCAGCGGCCGGACTTCCGTTTCGAGCTGGAACACGCTTACGAACCGCGCGAATACTGCGTGCAGTTCCTGGAGACCGACCTCAACTTCGTCAAGCGGCTGCTGGAGGACGAGGGCATTTACTTCTGGATCGAGCACCAGCCGGAGCGTCAGGTGGTGGTGCTGTCCGACACCCAGCGCTTCGACGATCTGACCGCCGGCTACGGCCTGCTGCGCTTCCTGCCGGACGGCGACGAATTCCGTCCGGTGCCGGGCCGCGAAGGCGTGCAGCGGCTGCAACGCGGGCGGCGGGTGCGGCCGACCAATGTCGCGCTGCGCGATTTCGACTACCACGCGCCGTCCAACCGGCTGGACAGCGATGCTCAGGAGGCGCAAGCCAGCCTGGACGGCATCCGGCTGGAGCATTACGACTACGGCGCCGGCTATAGCGATCAGGCCGGCGGCGACCGGCTGGCGCGGCTGCGGCTGGAGGCCTTGCAGGCGGATTCCCACCAGCTCAACGGCACCGCCAACGCCCGCGGCCTGGCAACCGGCGGCGCTTTCACGCTGGACGGCCACCCGGACGCGGCGCGCAACCGCCGCTACTATGTGACCGCCAGCCAGCTGACTTTCTTGCAGGACGGGCCGGACAGCAGCGGCCAGGGCCGCAATGTGATGGCCGTGTTCCGGGCGATGACGGACGACCGTCCGTTCCGCCCGCTGCGGCTGACGCCCAAGCCCATCCTGCCCGGCATCCAGAGCGCCACCGTGGTGGGGCCGGTGAACGCGGAGGTGCACACCGACAAGCTGGGCCGCATCCGCGTGCACTTCCACTGGGACCGCTACAAGACCCAGGAAGAAGACGCCTCGTGCTGGATCCGGGTGTCGCAAGCCTGGGCCGGCAAGGGCTGGGGCGTGCTGGC
>NZ_JAMZGH010000117.1:0-1078 GCF_024158805.1 Chromobacterium sp. S0633
AGCACGCTCAGCAGCGCCTCCTTGGCCTCGCGCAGCCGCGCGACCAGCGCGGCGTCGAGCGCGCCCTGCGGCGCCTGTACCTGAAGCTGGTCGCCGCGACGATGCAGCGTGACGCCCGCGTCGGCAAGATCGGTCATGAGCCGTGCCATGGTCATAGCGTGATTTCCTCCGTGTCGGCGCCCGCGGCCGAATGTTGTTCCGTCACCAGCTTGCGCTCCAGCTGCGCCATCACCTGGTCGATCAGCTCGTCCAGCGAGGAGCCGTCGATCAGGTGCGAGATCGCGACGGACACCCCCAGCGCGCGCTCAAGCGCGTTGCGCAGTTCCGCGCCGGTCAGCGAGTCCACGCCCAGATCCAGCAGCGAAGTCTGACGCGGCAAGGCGGCCGGGCTGGACAGCACCGCGCGCAGTTCCGCGTCCAGATAATCGGCGACCCGCGCGCGGCGCTCGCCGGCGGGACGGCCGCGCAGTTGGTCGAAAGACAGGGTCCGCGCATTCGCGGCCGGCGCGCGGCCGACCAGGCCTTCGATCAGCGGCGGCAGATCGGGCTGCGCCGCGATCCGCGCAAGATCGATCGCGGCCACCACCAGATGCGGCTCGCCGGTGAACGCCCGTTCCAGCGCGGTGAAGGCCTCGCCCTCGCTCAGCGGGTTCAGGCCGCCGGCGCGAATCCGTTCCGCCGTCTTCGCGTCGGCCGCGCCCATGCCGGCCGCCCACGATCCCCAGCCTATGGACAGCGCCGGCCGCGCGCGCAAGCGCCGCCGCTGCGCCAGCGCGTCGAGATAGCCGTTGGCGGCGGCGTAGGCGGCCTGGCCGTGACGGCCGACCGCCGCGGAGATGGACGAATACAACAGGAAGAAGTCCAGCGGCTCGGCCTCGGTCAGCCGGTCCAGCAAGACCGCGCCGCCCACCTTGGCGCGCAGGGTCTCGGCGAAGGCCGCGGCGTCCAGCGCGTCCAGCGTCGCGTCGCGCACAATGCCCGCGCAGTGCGCGACGCCGCGTATCGGCCCGCCGGCCCCGGCGGTGGGCGTGGCCCGGGGGGGACACGGCCGGTGCGGGCGCGGGCCGATTGATATTTA
>NZ_JAMZGH010000118.1:0-996 GCF_024158805.1 Chromobacterium sp. S0633
CTTGAGTTGCGGCACATAGACGTACTGCCAGCCGGCATTGCTGCCCGCCGGGCGGGTGTAGAGCAGCATCTGGGTGGCGGAGGTGGGTTGGGCTTGGAAGTGAAGTTCCTGCCGCAGAGCAGAAACAGACCACTCTTTTCCACGCAAGCTAGAAACCCGGTACCCCACTTTTACAGTCTCAGCATTTCTATAGTCATCGCCGGACAATAATTCCGTTGCATCTACTGTTTTGGAAACGGAAGACAACTCCAAAAAATCATTACTAGCGATTCGCTTTTGTAAGGAATACGTTATTTTAATAGACGTACCCTCTTTAGGTGGAACCTCCCAATATTCAATTAGTTTTCTATAATCTGGACCTTTCCCTCCAATATACCCCGCCTCAATCCTCCTCACATTCGCTAGTGTCAAATTAATTGGCACCACCAAGCCAATACTTGATGCATTATGAAAACTTGTCGTACTAGCAGAAAAAACTTTTTCTTTTCCTTGCCCTAAAACCGTTACGCTAGCCTTCAACACAAATTCACCCATCCCTAATACACTTGCCCCCGTAGGAATAGGCACATCAAGAGCCAGTGAATTTGATTGAAAGCTGCCAATCAAAGAATCCGTCGAATACCCTGGCTGTCCTAAATAGATAGGATAGAGTGAATCTACTCTCGGCTGGGAATATATACGGTTTGCAACCGAAATAGTGCCAAGACCCGCTCGAGCGACTCCTGTTGCGGGAGTAAGCCCCCCTATAGCCCCCCCCACCAGCGGATTCTTCCCGACCACTCCTTCCTGCCTCTTCGCCGCCCCCGCGCTCACCACCCCGCCGCTGCCCTCCTGCGGCACCGCGCTGTTCCAGCGCTCCGCCTGCACCAAAGCCTCGTCGCGCGCGTTCACCATCTTCGGCTGGTAGGTCGCCACCCGCTGGTTGCGGCCGTCGTATTCGCTGATCGTCAACCGCAGCCCGCTGTCCGGCCGGTTGATCGCCGCCAGGATCTGATC
>NZ_JAMZGH010000119.1:0-806 GCF_024158805.1 Chromobacterium sp. S0633
GCGACGAAGTGCTGGCACTGCTCCAGGAACAGGGGGTTGTCGGACAGGCGCAACTGGCTGTCGCCGGCCCAGGCCATATGGCCGTCGGCCATCGGCAGGCTATTGGCCAGGCCGACGGTGGCGACGGTGTCGAACAGGCCCATGAAGCGAATCGAGATCGGGATGCCGATCAGGCGGTGCTGGACCTCCACCGCTCCCTCCGGCGCATCGGCGGGCCGGGTCAGCGCCTCCAGCCAGCGGGCGAATACCCTGGCCTCGGCGGCGCCGCGCGAGAAGCCGTAGACGAACAGGCGGATGCCCAGCACCGTCGGTCGGGGTTTGGCATAGCGGGCCTCGGCCAGCGCTTCCAGATGCGGCCGCAAGGCATCCTGGCGGTAGCGGTAGCCGTTCGGCTGCGAGCCGGCGGTGCGCATCTGCGTGGTGATCATCTCCCGGGCAACAGTATCATCCAGGCGGTTTTGGGTGTAATTGATTGATAGTGCATCAATGATCCGGGTCAGCCCCCAGTTGATGCGGTCCTCGCCGCCGTTGGCGAAGATCAGGCCGCTGCTCATCGGCTTCAACTCGCCGATCTCCGGGAAACGGGTGCCGACGCCGGGAATGTAGTAACGGTACAGGCCCTGATCCTTCAGCTTGCTGCCAGGAGAACTAAGAATGTCCGTAGCATCGCCCGGCCGTAAGCCCATGGTGGCATGGAACAGCCGGGCGATGTTCGAGGTGTTCAACGGCTTGGCCTCACGGTCCGATGGCTCATGGTTATTGGTGCCGTCAAAGAACAAGGAAATGGTGATGCTCTTGGTGCAACT
>NZ_JAMZGH010000023.1:0-120302 GCF_024158805.1 Chromobacterium sp. S0633
TTCGCCATGTGAAAGTAGGACACCGCCAGACGCCCCATTGCAAAGCCCAGCTCAATCGAGCTGGGCTTTATGCATTGTGCTGTTGAACGGCGACACGGAAGCTTCCCCCAAAGGGAGGCTTTTTTTATGGATTTTCGCCTGGTGGCCTCAGCGTTGATTGGGCGGGAAGCGGATGGTGAAGCTAACGCCTTGTCCTGGCGCGCTGTCCAGCCGGATGTCGCCTTTCAGGATGGTGTGCACGATGTTGTGCACCATGGCCAGCCCCAGTCCCAAGCCGCTTTGTCCCATTTGCGTGGTGAAGAAGGGGTCGAACACCTTGTGTTGCAGCTCCGGCTCGATGCCCTTGCCGTTGTCTGAATAGCAGAGCAGCAGGGCATCTTCCTGCGCTTGCAGCCGGATGTCGATATGGCCGCGATCATGCCCGTCAAAGCCGTGGGCGAGGCTGTTGGCGATCAAGTGGGACAGGAGTTGCTCCAAAGCGCCTGGATAATTCTCGATTTGCAGGTCTTGCGGCGCTTCCAGCGTCAGTCGGATGTCCGGATAGTGCTCCGGCGGCAGCAAGGCTCGCGTTAGTTGGGCGAGGGTTTGAGCGGGCTTGAAGGCGCGCTTGGGCTGCGTGAGTTGATCGGAGGCGATCAGCTTGAAGCGGCCTATCAGGTCGCCGGCCAGCTCGCTGTTTCTTTGCAGCAGTTCGCTGGTTTCGACTGTCTTGCGCAGAAAATCTTGCAGATTGCCGCGCGAGAGCTGTTTGGCTTCATCGGCGCGAATGATGGACTTGAGGTCCGCGTGCAAGACCGAGGCGCTGAGCAGGATATTTCCTATCGGGGTGTTCAATTCGTGCGCCATGCCGGCGACCATGCGGGCGAGCGCCGTCTGTTTTTCCGCGATGCTGATTTGCTGCATGGCTTGCTTGAGCTCGGCGCTGCGCTTGGCGACGCGTTCTTCCAGGTGGCTGTTGAGTTGCTGCAGCTCGGATTCCGCCTGCTTGCGCCGGCTGATGTCGGAGTAGGTGCCTATCATGCGCGAGGGCCGTCCCTGCTCGTCGCGGCCCACTACCATGCCGCGGCTCAGCAGCCATATCCAGCCGTCTTGCGCGCGGAAACGGTGTTCCGAGGTGAAAGACCCTTCCGGCTGGCGCAGGTAGCGGCTGATCGCGGCCTCGACTTCGGGCAGGTCGTCGGGGTGAATGCCGGTTTGCCACAGCTTGAACGCCTCGCTGTCCCGCTCGTCCAGTCCCAGCAGTTGTCGGCAGCGGGAGGACAGAAAGACGGTGTCGCCGGCGATATTCCAGTCCCAGACGCCGTCGCCGGCGCCTTCCAGCGCGAAATGCCAGCGCTCCTCGCTTTCACGCAGCGCCTGCAGCGCTTTTTGCTCCCCGGCTCGCAAAGATTCGAACTCCCGCCTGACCCGCTCGGCCTCGTCCGCGCGCAGGATGGCGTCTTCCTGTTCCCTGGCCTGATCGTGATACACCTGGTGCAGATCGCGCTCCACCATGGCGCGGAATTGGCCGAGCAATTGTTTGTGGGTCTGGCTATAGGGGTTTTCGGCCCGGTCGAGCACGCAAATGGTGCCGAACACGTCCTGATTGGGCCAGATCAGCGGCATGCCCAGGTAGGAGATCATGCCCAGCTTGATGTCGGGATTGTGATCCCAGTCCGGGTCTTTCAAGGCGTTGGGCACCAGCAGATCCCTGCGGCTGCTCATCACGGTCTCGCAATACAGGCCGGTGTCGAGGTCGGCCAGCTCGTCTTCTTCGTAGGGGTTGCCCTGGCTATGGCTGGAGAGGAAGACCTTGATGCGCGGAGCCTGCTTTTGCATGATCAGCGCGGCGGGGATGTCGACGATTTTGGCCAGCAGATCCAGCACCTGCTGCCACTTTTCCGACAGATCGCGGCTGATGCTCAGGTTTTGGGTGTCGATCTTGATGGCCGGCATCGGGGGCTCCATGTTTTGCTAAGCGTTTTCATCTTTTTAGCATATGGGCCGATGCCGGCGGGGAACGGCGGCGTTTTAGCGCGCCTTGAACCGTTTACAGCATCAGGTTGAGCATGCGGTCGATGCGCACGCGGCTCAGGCGGGTCAGCAGCTTCTTGATTTGCTCGGGATAGGTGCGCACGTCTTCCAGTTCGCGGTAGTGCAGCAGCTGCCGGCTGTGGCGCAGGATGTTTTCCTGTTCCTGTTGGTTCTGGTGCTTGAGTTCGGCCTTGGGGTCGCTGATCAGCAAGGCGTTTTCCATGTCCAGGCGGAAGGCGCGCGGATTGAGGTTGTTGCCGGTCAGCAGCATGTGGCGCTGGTCGCTGAACATGCCTTTGAGGTGATAGGTGTTGTCCCCGTCCTTCCACTGGTGCACGCGCAACTGGCCGGTGCCGATGTAATGGCGTTGGCGCTTGGCGAAGCGGCGCAAATTCATTTCGTAGAGATAGGGCAGCGCGCCGATGACGCGGAAGGGCTCGCTGGGCGGAATGTAGAAGTCGTTGGCGGTCTTGTCGCCGACGACGATGTCGATCTGCACGCCGCGGCGCAGCGCCTTGCTGATGGCGAGCACCACCGGCCGCGGAAAGTTGAAATAGGGGGTGCAGATGAACAGCGAGCTGCGGGTGTTGGCAATCAGTTCCAGAATCACCCGGTTGAGCGCGTTGCCCTTGCCGATGCCGACAATCGGGCTGACGCTGAGCTCGTCTTCCGCGCCGGCCTGGTTTTCAATCCGGTATTGGCTATGGCTGATCTTGTCGCGGAAGACGCGGATTTCCTTGCGGATGCTGCGGGTGGCCGGCGCCGGCTTATCGAGCCGGAAGACGGCGGGGTCGTTGAAGAACTGCTCGTGCATATAGTCGGCCATGACGTCCGCCAGCGCCTGGTTGCGGATCAGGTGGTAGCGGTCGAAACGGTATTTGTCCAGCTTGTGCAAGTAGACGTTGTTGATGCTGGCGCCGCTGTACAGCACCTGGTCGTCGACAATCAGGCCTTTGAGGTGCAGCACGCCGAACAACTCGCGGGTTTGCACCGGAATGCCGTAGACGGGCACGTCAACGCTGTGCCGCATCGCCTGGGCCCGATACCAGGAGGCGTTGCAGCTGTCCTGGCTCTCGCCGATGCGCCCGCGCTGGGCGCGGTGCCAGTCCACCATCACGCGGATGTCCAGCTGGGGCTGGCGTTGTTTGGCGGCGAACAGCGCGTCCAGCACTTCCTGACCGGCCTCGTCGTGCTCCAGATAGAGCGCGGCGATATAAATGCGGTGCCGGGCCTGCGCGATCGCTTCCAGCAGGCTAAGACGGAAGTCGGCGGTCTGGTGCAGGGTGGTGATGGCGTCGGCTTGCAGGCGAAGCTTGGGCAGCTGGGCCAGCAACGATCTTTTTAGCAGAAATGCCATGTAAGCGTTGGGTTTGACGTTTAATCGTGGAATCGTAGCATCGTTTTCGCCTCTTGGGGGAGTCCGCGCCTGCGCAATCCTTGCGCCAGCGCAGTTCCGGACGAAGTCGGGCCTTTGCCGGGCCGGCGATAGAGTCCATGGCAAGGCGGGGCGAAATGTGCAAAAATTCGTTCAACTAGATGAATTGCAGGTTTTCCAATGCTGGACCGGGACGGATACCGCCCCAATGTCGGAATCATCCTCATCAACGGCAAAAATGAGGTGTTCTGGGGCAAGCGAGTGCGAGAGCATTCCTGGCAGTTTCCGCAAGGCGGAATCAAGCCAGGCGAAAGTCCGGAAGCCGCGATGTATCGCGAGCTGCTGGAAGAGGTGGGTTTGCTGCCGCAACATGTGAAAATACTGGGACGCACCCGCGACTGGATGCGCTACGAGGTGCCCACCAATTGGGTGCGTCGGGAGTGGCGCGGCAGTTACAAGGGGCAGAAGCAGATTTGGTTTCTGCTGAAGCTGGTGGGGCGCGAGTGCGATGTCTGCCTGCGCGCCAGCAGCCACCCGGAGTTTGACGGCTGGCGCTGGAACGAATACTGGGCGCCGGTGGACGCGGTGATCGAGTTCAAGCGCGAGGTGTACGAGCGCGCGCTGGCCGAGTTGTCGCGCTTCCTGCGCGGGGTGGAGAGTCGGGAGGCCTATCTGGCCCGGCTTGGCCGCGCCCAGGAGCCGCATTGACGCGCCGCCGGGCGGCGGCGTCTGCGCGCGCGGCCTCGAAGCGACACGGCGGGCCTGGCCCGCTGTCTTTTTTTGCGCCGCGGCCGTGGCCGCGGCGTTTGGCGTAATTTGCTGAGCAACAAGATTCAAACATGACGCAACAATACGATGAGTCGTCGGTACGGGTGCTGAAAGGCTTGGAGCCGGTCAAGGAACGGCCGGGGATGTATACCCGCACCACCGACCCCACCCATATTTGCCAGGAAGTGATAGACAACGCCGCCGACGAGGCGCTAGGCGGCTTTGCGCGCAAGATCGCGGTGACGGTGCATCAGGACGGCTCGCTGTCGGTGGAAGACGACGGCCGCGGCATTCCGGTCGGCCTGCATCCGCAAGAAGGCGTGCCGGTGCTGGAACTGGTGTTCACCCGCTTGCACGCCGGCGGCAAATTCAACAAGAAGGACGGCGGCGCCTACGCCTTCTCCGGCGGTTTGCACGGCGTCGGCGTATCGGTGACCAATGCGCTGTCCACCCGGCTGGAGGTGGAGGTCAAGCGCGAGGGCGGCGTGCACCGCCTGGTGTTTTCCGGCGGCGACGTCATCGAGCCGCTGGCTCGGGTGGCGGATTGCGGCCCGCGCACCAGCGGCACCCGGGTCAGGGTGTGGCCGGACGGCAAGTATTTTGAAAGCCCGCGCTACTCCTTGCCGGAGTTGGAGCGTCTGCTGCGCGCCAAGGCGGTGTTGCTGCCCGGCGTGGCGGTCACCCTGGTGGTGGAGCGCCCCAGCGGCGACGAAGTCAAGGTCTGGCAGTACCCGGAGGGCTTGAAGAGCTATCTGGCGGAACTGTGCAACGGCGACGAGCCGGTGGCGCCCTTGTTCGCCGGCGAAGCCTATATCGGCGACGATCACGAGCAGTTCGCCAAGGGCGAAGGCGCGCAGTGGGCCATGGCCTGGTTCGAAGACGGCGCCAGCGGCGAAAGCTACGTCAACCTGATTCCGACCCCGGTGGGGGGCACTCACGAGGCCGGCTTGCGCGCCGGCGTGTTCGACGCGGTGAAGAGCTTCATCGATCACCACAATCTGTTGCCGCGCGGCGTCAAGCTGATGGCCGAGGACGTGTGGAGCCGCGTGCGCTTCGTATTGTCCGCCCGCGTGCTGGACCCGCAGTTTCAGGGGCAGACCAAGGACAAGCTGACCAGCCGCGACGCCTTGAAGCTGATTTCCGGCCTGGCGCGAGATCCGGTGGAGCTGTGGCTGAACCAGAACGTGGAGTCCGGCAAGAAAATCGCCGAGCTGGCGATACGCCAGGCGCAGTCGCGCTTGAAGTCGGTGAAGAAGGTGGAAAAGAAAAAAGGCTCCGGCGTGGCGGTGCTGCCCGGCAAGCTGACCGATTGCGAGAGCGAGGACATTGATCGCAACGAGCTGTTCCTGGTGGAGGGCGATTCCGCCGGCGGTTCCGCCAAGCTGGCGCGCGACAAGGAATACCAGGCCATCCTGCCCTTGCGCGGCAAGGTGCTCAACAGCTGGGAAACCGACAAGGATCAGCTGTTTTCCAATGCCGAGATTCACGACATCTCGGTGGCCATCGGCGTGGATCCGCACGGCCCTAACGACCGTCCAGACCTGTCCGGCCAGCGTTACGGCAAGATCGCCATCCTGTCCGACGCCGACGTGGACGGCTCCCACATCCAGGTGCTGTTGCTGACGCTGTTCTTCCGCCATTTCCCGCGCTTGATCGAAAACGGCAACATCTACGTGGCCCAGCCGCCGCTGTTCCGCGTGGACGTGCCGGGGCAGGGCAAGCATCGTCCTCCGCGCAAGTTGTACGCGCTGGACGAAGGCGAGATGACGGCCATTCTGGACCGGCTGCGCAGCGAAGGCGTGCGAGAAAACGCCTGGAGCATTTCCCGCTTCAAGGGCCTGGGCGAGATGAACCCGGAGCAGTTGAAGGACACTACGATGAATCCGGACACCCGCCGGCTGTCGCAGGTGCGGGTGCGCGTCGGCGAACTGGAGCAGACCCTGTCCACTTTCGTCATGCTGATGGGCAAGGGCGAGGCGTCCAGCCGCCGCAGCTGGATGGAGGCCAACGGCAACGCGGTCGAGGCCGACATCTGAGCGGCCGCGCCGGCGGTTCCGCTTGAAGGAAAGCCCCTGCGAGCCTTGCTTGCGGGGGCTTTTTCATTGCGGGCTATAGTGAGGCTAGGCGCGGCGTCTCAATCAAGGGGAAAGGCATGGCCAAGCAATGGCGGGGACTGTTGGCGGGCTGGCTGGCGCTGCCCGCGCTGGCGTCCGGCTACCACTCTTCCAGCCAGGACATCGGGCCCTGGGGCGACGGCGCGAGCCAGGACGGCCTGGCGCCGCGTTTCATCCGCTTCGTCGCGCGGGAGGCGGGGTTGGCGCTGACCCAAGACGTCCGGCCTCTGCCGCGGGTGATAGAAGAACTGAAACAGGGCCGCAACGCCTTGGCGCTGGTGACCGCCTCGCCGGAGCGCTCGCGTTTCGCCGTGGAGTTGTGCCGGCCGGCGTCTATCCGCATCTCCGTGCTCTATCATCGCCGCGGCCTGGTGACGCCCATCGGCCCGTCTTGGTTCCGCCAGCGCAGCCTGGGCGTCCTGCGCGGCACCCATACCCTGGACGGCTTTATCGCCCAAAGCGGCGCAGCGCCGGTGGAGGTGTCGGACATGCCGCAGGGTTTTCGCATGCTGCAAGCCGGCCGGCTGGACGCGATGATGTGCGTGCGTCCCGGCTGCGGCCACGCGCTGCGGCAGATGGGCGGCAGCCTGCCCAATCTGACCGAATACGCGCAGGGCGACGAACCGATGGCGCTCTACGTGTCCAAGCGCAGCGAGCTGGCGCGCGACGCCGCGATGCTGGGCAAACTGAAGGCCGCCTGTCTGTCCGCCGCCGGCAGGCGCGAAATGGCCGAATTGCTGACGATTTACGACTAAGGCGCTGTTCAAGGCCGTAGCGCAGACGCGCTACCGACATTGAACGGTTTCTAAGGCGCCGGGCTTACCAGACGCGCAACGTCTGACCGGTCTGCACGCCTTCCACGCTGCGCACATAGGCCAGCGCCGCGCGCGCCGCCGGCACCGCCTCGAAGCCGGGGAAGAAGTCCCGGTACTGCTCCCAGGATTCTTGCAGCACATTGGGGCTGACCACATTGATGCGACGCCCGCCGTCCAGTTCCGCCGCCGCGCCGCGGACAAAGCCCTCCAGCGCCGAGTTCACCGCGCTGGCGTTGCTGCCGAAGCGGATGGGCTGCTCGCTGACGATGCCGCTGGTCAGCGTGATGGAGCCGCCGGCGTTCAGATAGTGCTGGCCGATCAAGGCCAGTTCCACCTGGCCCATCAGCTTGTCCTTGAGGCCGACGCGGAACTGCTCGGCGCTCATTTCCGCCAGGGGGCCGAAATGCAGTTTGCCGGTGGCGCTGATGATGGCGTCCACCTTGCCTATGCGTTCGAACAGCGCGCGAATGCTGTCGCCGTCGGTCAGGTTCACCAGCGCGTCGCCGCGGCGGCTGCCGGCCTTGATCAGCTGATGATGGGACAGCGCCTGGCTGACGGCCTGGCCCAGCGTGCCGTGGGCGCCGACGATGAGAATCTTTTTCATGGGGGATCTCCCGGACAAGTACAAGACCCGGCCATTCTGCGCCCGCGCGGCGTCTTGATTAATCCGCTAAGATGAACAAGATTGAAAACTGTGGGTTATGAATGGCATGGATCGCCTATTGAGCATGGAGCTGTTCGTGGCGGTGGTGGAACGCGGCAGCTTCACCGCGGCGGCGGAGGCGCATGGTTTGTCCCAGCCTATGGTGGGCAAGCATATCGCCAGCCTGGAGCAGCGGCTGGGCGGCCGGCTGCTGGCGCGCACCACCCGCCGTCAGCAACTGACCGAACTGGGCTCGCACTATTTCCAGCGCTGCCAGTCCATTCTGGCGGAAATCCGCGCGGCGGAAAGCGGGGCCGAACTGATCAGCGGCGCGCCGCGCGGCGTGCTGCGCGTCAACGCCTCGGTGACTTTCGGCTCTCTGCGCCTGGCCGGTCTGCTGGCCGAGTTCATGCAAACCTATCCGGACATCACCGTGGACCTGAGTTTGTCCGACGAGCTGGTCGACTTGGTGGCCGACGGCTACGACGCCGCTTTTCGCATCGGCCGGCTGCCGGACTCCGGCCTGGTGGCGCGGCCCTTGCAGCCCTATCGGATGATGGTGGCGGCGGCGCCCGCCTATCTGGCGCGCAAGGGCGTGCCGCGCACGCCGGCGGATCTGGCCGCGCATGATTGCCTGGGTTTCTCGCTGTGGCGCAAGGACGACGGCTGGGAATTGCTGGGCGCAGGCGAGTGGGCGCGCGCCAGCCGCTTTCAGTCCAATCACGGCCAGGCGCTGCGCATGGTGGCGCTGGCCGGCGGCGGCATCGTGCTGCAAGCCGAGGCCTTGCTGGGCGACGATGTGGCCGCCGGCCGGCTGGTGGAGGTGCTGCCGGGCTGTTTGCCGCCGCCCAAGCCCATGCATTTGATTTATCTGCAGGACCGCCGGCCTTTGCCCAAGCTGCGAGTGTTCATAGACTTCATTCTGGAGCGCCTGGGCGCGCTGTGAGTTTTATTGACAGGGCCTGTCAGCGATTTTCGTTTGAGCTGCGGCGCGCATCGGCGTAGCGTGGACGCATGGCTGATTTGACGAGAGGAAAGGGCATGGAAGCGGATGTGCGGACGCCCAGCCGGCGTGATTTGTTCGCCGGCTTTTTCTCGATCGGGCTGACCGGTTTCGGCGGCGTGTTGCCGCAGGCGCACCGGATGATGGTGCTGCGCCGTCGTTGGTTGAGCGAGGCGGATTTCGCCGTGGTGCTGGGCCTGGGGCAAGTGCTGCCGGGCCCCAATATCGTCAATGTCGCGGTGGCGGTGGGCAGCCGCTTTCACGGCGTGAGCGGAGCCTTGGCCGCCATCGCCGGCCTGTTGCTGGCGCCCATGGTCATCGTGCTGCTGCTGGCGTCCTTCTACGGCCATTATCGGCAACTGCCGCTGGTGCAGAATGTGTTGCACGGCCTGGCCTCCGCCGCCGCCGGCTTGATCGCGGCGATGGGGCTGCGGCTGCTGGCGCGCATCGAGCGCAAGTTGTGGTGCGCGCTGGTGGCGGCGCTGACTTTCTGCGCCTTGGGCGTCTTGCAACTGCCCTTGCTGTGGTCGCTGGCCTTGCTGGCGCCCGTCGCCATCGGCTTGGCCTGGCGCGACCGGCCGAAGGAGGGCGCGTGATACTGCTGACGCTGCTATGGCAGTTTTCCTTGTTGTCGCTGATGGCGGTGGGCGGCGCCAATGTGCTGATACCCGAGCTGCAACGCCTGGTGGTGGAGCAGGGCTGGATGAACGCGCGCGAGTTCGCCGCGCTGTTCGCCATCGCCCAGGCCGCGCCCGGCCCCAATGTGCTGGTGGTCAGTCTGATAGGCTGGCAGGTGGCCGGGGTGCCGGGCGCGCTGGTCAGCATGCTCGGCATTTGCGGCCCATCGTCGGTGTTGAGTTATTACGTGGCGCGCTGGTGGCAGCGTTATCAGCAGGCGCCGCTGACCCGGGCAATCCAACGGGGACTGGCGCCGCTGACCATAGGGCTGGTGGCGGCCAGCGCCTGGCTGTTGAGCCAGGCGGCCAATGCCGACGCGGGCGCTTGGCTGCTGTGCGGCGCGGTGGCGCTGACGGCGTGGCGCACTGCGATCAATCCCTTGTGGCTATTGTCGGCCGGCGCTTTGCTGGGCGGCTTGGGCTGGCTCTAAGCAGCGGCTCAATGAAGCGCGGCTGACTTTGAACAGCGTCTAAGCGGCGGCCATAATGAACAGGGTTTTCTCGGGAGGGCGCGCATTGACGCGAATCTTGATGCTGCTGCTGTGCGTACTGGCGCTGCCGGCGCAGGGGCAAACTTTGTCTATCCGCTACGCGCTGGTGTCCGGAGAGCAAGACCCGCATCTGCCCTATATGCAGGCTTTGCTGCAACTGGCGTGCAGCGAGGCCAAACTCAGTTGCGAGCTGAGCAGCGCGCTGGACATGAATCAGGGGCGGGCGCTGGAGCAGATGGCGCACGGCGACGCCGGCGTGGATCTGTTCTGGGGCATGAGCAGCCGCGAGCGCGAACAGAAGGCCCTGCCGGTGCGGATTCCCCTGTATAAGGGCTTGATCGGCTGGCGCGTGCCGCTGGTGTCGCAAAAGCGCGCCCGGCTGTTTGAAAAGGCGTTCACGCTGGCGGATTTGAAGACGCTGAGCGCCGGGCAAGGGCAGGATTGGCCGGATACGCAGATTCTGCGCGCCGCCGGTTTGCCGGTGGTGGCCAGCCCCTTGTACCTGCCGCTGTTCGCCATGCTGCGTCAGGGGCGTTTCGACTATTTCCCGCGCAGCGTGATCGAGGTGGGCCAGGAGCTGGAGTCCGACGCCGCCAAGGGCCTGGTATTGGACCCTTACATTGTGTTGCACTATCCGGCGGCTTTTTATTTCTTCGTGTCGCCGCGCCGGCCGGAGTTGGCCCGGGCGCTGACTCAGGGCCTGGAAGCCGCAATCAAGGACGGCAGCTTCGACAAGCTGTTCCTGCGCTTCAACGGTCCGCGCCTGCGCGCCTTGAACCTGGCGCAGCGGCGCATCATCGAGCTGCCCAACCCCCTGCTGCCCAAGGAGACGCCGCTGCAGCGCAAGGAGCTGTGGTTCTATCCGCGTTGAGGGTCCAGCGGCAGCAAGTCCGTGAATACAAATCCGTCCCGCTCCACCGTCTCGCCCACCGCGTGCGGCACCGGGCGCAGGAACATCGGGCCGTCCCAGGCGAAGGAGTGGAATTCGCCGTATTCGCCGCAAGGGTCGGCGTCGGGCGGCAGCGCGTCCAGCAAGGCCTGGCCGAACTCGCGGCCGGCCAGTTCGCGCGGCAGCTTGCGCGGGTCCAGGCAGGTCAGCCTGGCCTTGAGCCCGCTGCGCAGCATGGTTTGCGCCAACTCGGCGGTGGGCAGGCCCCACAGCGGGAAGAGCGGCGCGATGCCGCTGCCGGCCAGGTTCTGCTCGCGGTAGGCGCGCACGTCCTCCAGGAACAGATCGCCAAAGGCCATATGGCTGACGCCGTCTGCGCGGCAGGCGTTGACGAAGTCGGCCATCCGGCTGGCGTAATCCTCGTTGCCGCAAGGGTAGGGGATGGCCAGCTGGCGCAGCGGCAGACCCAGCGCCGCCGCCTGCGCCTGCAGCAGTTCCACCCGCACCGCGTGCATGGCCACGCGCTGGAAAGCCTGATTGACGGTGGTGAACAGGCCGACGACTTCGACGTCGGGATCTTGGCGCAGCACATGCAAGGCCCAGGCGCTGTCCTTGCCGCTGCTCCAGGACAAGAGTACGGTTTTCTTCATGGCGCACAGCTTAGCCGTGCGGAGGCGCGCCGCCAAGCGGGGGGACTGGGCCGGGGGACTCGGGTATAATGACGCTCTATTTTTTCGTCATTCAGGACTGATTGCCGCATGACCCAGCTCAAGAACGATACCTTCCTGCGCGCGCTGCTTGGCCAGCCCGTCGAATACACCCCGATCTGGATGATGCGCCAGGCCGGCCGCTATTTGCCGGAGTACCGCGCCACCCGCAGCCGGGCCGGCAGCTTCATGGGTTTGTGCACCAGTCCCGACTACGCCACCGAAGTCACCCTGCAGCCGCTGGAGCGTTTCCCGCTGGACGCCGCCATCCTGTTTTCCGACATCCTGACCGTGCCGGACGCCATGGGCCTGGGCCTGTACTTCGCCGAAGGCGAGGGCCCCAAGTTCGAGCGTCCTTTGCGCGATGAAGCCGCCGTCCGCGCGCTGACGGTGCCGGCGCTGGACAAGCTGGGCTACGTCTTCGACGCGGTGTCCAGCATCCGCAAGGCGCTGGACGGCCGCGTGCCGCTGATCGGCTTCTCCGGCAGCCCGTTCACCCTGGCCTGCTATATGATAGAAGGCGGCGGTTCCGACGATTTCCGCCACGTCAAGGCCATGCTCTACAGCCGTCCGGAACTGCTGCATCACATCCTGGACGTGAACGCCCGCACGGTGATCGACTATCTGAACGCCCAGATCGACGCCGGCGCGCAGGCGGTGCAGATTTTCGACACCTGGGGCGGGGCGCTGACCCAGGCGGCTTATCGAGAATTCTCGCTGGCCTATATGCGTCAGATCGTCGCCGGACTGAAGCGCGAGGCCGACGGCCGCCGCGTGCCGGTGATCGTGTTCACCAAGGGCGGCGGACAGTGGCTGGAAGAGATCGCGGCCATCGGCGCCGACTGCGTGGGCCTGGACTGGACCACGGATCTGGGCGCCGCGCGCGCCCGGGTGGGCGACAAGGTGGCCTTGCAGGGCAACTTCGATCCCAACGCGCTGTTCGCCGAGCCCGCCGCCATCGAGCGCGAAGTGGCGCGCATCCTGGCCAGCTACGGCGCCGGCAGCGGCCATGTCTTCAATCTGGGCCACGGCATCTCCCAGCACGTCAAACCGGAGCATGCCGGAGCCTTGGTGGACGCGGTGCACCGCTTGTCGCGCTCCTACCATGCCGCGGGCTGAAAAACCGCTTTTCAAGCCGGCGGCATGTTTCTGCCGTTCCGGCGCGATACCCCCCGGCGGGCGCACCAAGTTGGCGCGGGCCGGCGGGCATTAAAGCCGGCTTTATCAGTGTCTAAATCCGGCATCAAGCTGCTGTTAGCGCGGCCGGCGGAAAAGGATTTGTTTTTTCAACAGAAAATTTAACTTTTCCCCTGAGGCCATCCGCGCGTCGTCGGGGTATCCTTACCTGTCCGGCCAATGGTTCTCCTGCGGCCGGATTGTATTTTTACACTGGGATGAACAAGGATATTGACAAGGCGAACCGTAGTCGTTCTCGGAGTTATGCACATTTGCTAGTCAGAGTTCAGGTTCTTGTCAAGCCGATTGCTCATGTTTTTTTGATCAATTTAAGTCTTTGAAAACAAAGAGAAAAATAATTGATTAATTTTTGCGCAATCTAACGGAAATGTTGATCTGGGGCCGTTTCGACCTCAAGGCGACAGCTTGTTCACAAAGTTATCCACAGCATCTGTGCACAGTGGCCGCAAAGCCTTGTCACAACAGCATTTGTCTTCGGGGGCGCGCCGGATGGGGCAGCAAAGCATCGTGCAAGTGGCCGTGGACGTGCCGCTGCCAGGTACGTTCAGTTACCTGACCCAGTTGTCTGTCATGGCCGGGCAAAGAGTGGCGGTTTCCTTCGGGCCGCGCCGGCTGTGTGGCGTGGTTGTCACGGATATACCTCAGCAGGGTATCGACCCGGCCAAGCTCAAGCCGCTGGAGTCCGTGCTGAGCGGACTGCCGCCGCTGCCGGCGGACTTCATGGCCCTGGTCCGCTTCGCCGCCGATTACTACCACCATCCGCTGGGGCAGGCGCTGTTCACCGCCTTGCCCACCGGTCTGCGCGAGCCCCGGGACATCGCCTTGCCGGATGAACGGCCGTACGCGCTGACGCCGCAAGGCGAGGCGGAAGCGCCGCCGGCCCGCCAGCGCGCCCGCTTGGCGCTGTGGCAGGCGCTACAGGACGGCGCGTTGACGCTGGCCGCCGCCAAGGCGGTGACGCCGCAGGCGGGCAAGGTGCTGGCGGACTGGCTGGCGGACAAGAAGGTCCGCCGCGTGGAGCCGGAAGCCACGCCCTTGCGGGTGGCGGACAGTCCCGAACTGAACGAAGAACAACAGGCCGCGCTGGACGCCTTGCGCGGCCAGGCCGGCTACCAGCCCTGGTTGCTGCACGGCATTACCGGCAGCGGCAAGACCGAAGTCTATCTGCGGCTGATCGCCGACCAGCTGGCCGCCGGCCGCCAAGTGCTGGTGCTGGTGCCGGAAATCAATCTGACCCCGCAGCTGATCACGCGCTTCACCCAACGCTTTCCGGACAGCCGCATCGCGGTGCAGCACAGCCATCTGGCCGACGGCGAGCGTCTGAGGGGCTGGCTGGACGGCTGGCAGGGGCGCGCCGACGTGATGATAGGCACTCGCTTGTCGGTGTTCACGCCGCTGCCGCGCCTGGGCCTGATCGTGGTGGACGAGGAGCACGACGGCTCCTTCAAGCAGCAGGACGGCTTGCGCTACCATGCGCGCGATCTGGCGATCTGGCGCGCGCGCCAGGCCGGCGTGCCCATCCTGCTGGGCTCGGCCACGCCCAGCCTGGAAACCATGGCCAATGTCGAGGCCGGCCGCTATCGCCGGCTGTCCCTGAGCCGGCGCGCTCACGGCGCGGCGCGGCTGCCGGAGGTGAAACTGGTCGACGTGCGCCGGCAAAAGCTGGCCGAAGGCCTGTCCGAACCGGTGATCCAGGCGTTGCGCCAACGCCTGGCGCGCGGCGAGATGAGCCTGGTGTTCATCAACCGCCGCGGCTTCGCGCCGGTGGTGGCCTGCACCGATTGCGGCTGGACCAGCGGCTGTCCGCGCTGCTCCGCCAAGCTGGTGGTTCATCTGTTGGAGCGCAAGCTGCGTTGCCACCATTGCGGTTGGGAAGAGGCGGTGCCGCGCGCCTGCCCGGATTGCGGCAATCCCGACATCAAACCCTTGGGCGAAGGCACCCAGCGGCTGGAGTCCGCGCTGACGCGCTTGTTTCCCGAGGCGCGCATCCTGCGCATAGACCGCGACACCACCAGCCGCAAGGAAGCCTGGGACGAAATCTATCGCAAGGTCCATGCCGGCGAGGTGGACATGCTGGTAGGCACCCAGATGCTGGCCAAGGGGCACGACTTCGGCACCTTGTCGCTAGTGGTGGCGCTGGGCGCGGACGGCGGTCTGTACTCCGCGGACTTCCGCGCCTCCGAGCGCTTGTTCGCGCAACTGATGCAAGTGGCCGGCCGCGCCGGCCGCGCCGACGCTCCCGGCGAAGTGCTGATCCAGACTCAGTGGCCGGATCATGAGCTATACCAAGCGCTGACGCGCCACGATTTCGACGGCTACGCCAAGACCCTGCTGGACGAGAGACGCATCGCCGGCTTCCCGCCCTGCGCCTATCAAGCGCTGTTGCGCGCCGACAGTCCCAGTCTGGAACTGGCCACCGCCTTCCTGGCCGAAGTGCGCCGGCTGGCCGAGCCGCTGGCGGCTGAGGTGCTGATCGCCGGCCCGGCGCCGGCGCTGATGGCGCGGCTCGCCAATCGCGAACGCGCCCAGCTGGTGCTGGAAGCGCCGCAACGGCAGGCGCTGCACGCTTTTTTGAACCCATTGCTGCCGCAGGTGGAAGCGGCGGCCAAACGCCATGGACGCGGCCTGCGCTGGTCGCTGGACGTGGATCCGCAAGACATGTGATCGCCCAATGAAAGCAAAAACGAAACAAACCCTGACGGCGGCTTGTCTGCTGCTGTCGGCATGGCCGGCCTGCGCGCTGGACCTGCACGGCCTCAAGCCGGAGGAGGTGGCCGTCTGGGCCGCGCCGGTGGAAAGCGGCAAGACGCTGGCCGGCCACCGCGCCGACAGCGCGGTCAACCCGGCCTCCACCATGAAGCTGATCACCAGCTGGAGCGCGCTGAATCTGCTCAAGCCCGGTTATCGCTGGCATACCGGGCTGTGGTCCGCCGCTCCGCTGCGAGACGGCGCGCTGCAAGGCGACCTTTACTGGCTGGGCGCCGGCGACCCGCGCTTCAACAACGACAGCCTGCTCAATCTGCTGTACGGCCTGCGGCTGCGCGGCGTGCAACGGATAGACGGCAAGCTGGTGTTGGACAAGAGCGCCTTCAAGGGCGTGTCCAGCGCCCGCGACTTCGACGAAGACGCCGGCCGCGCCTTCACCGTGGAGCCGGACAGCCATCTGACCAATCTGAAAGTGGCCTGGCTCAATTTCTACGTCGACGCCGACGGCGCGCGCGTGGCGCTGGACCCGCCGCTGGCCGGCGTCAGCGTCAACGCCAAGCTGCAGGCCGGAGGCCAGAGCGGCGCGAACGATTGCTCCGACGTGCGCCGCTACGTCAGCATCGCCAACGACGTGCGCTCGGTCACCGTCAGCGGCACCTTGCCGCCCAGTTGCGACGGTGCCAAGACCTTCGTCAACGTGCTGGACCACGACGCCTTCGCCAGTCAGGATTTCGCCGCCCTGTGGCAGGCGCTGGGCGGCGCCGGGCCCAAGGGCGCGGGGCTGGGGCGGGTGCCGGCCGGCGCGCGCGAACTGGCCGGTCACGATTCCCAGCCGTTGACCGTGGCGATCAGCGACATCAACAAATACAGCAACAACACCATGGCGCGCACCTTGTTCCTGACCTTGGGCAAGGAGGGCGGCGGCGGAGAGGACACCCGCGCCAACGCCGAGCACGCGGTGCGGCGTCTGCTGGCGGCCAACGCCATTTCCGATGAAACCCTGGTGCTGGAAAACGGCTCCGGCCTGTCGCGGCGGGAGCGGGTGAGCGCGCGCCTGATGGGGCAAGTGCTGCTCAACGCCGCGCGCGGCCCCTACGCCAGCGAATTCCTGGCCAGCCTGCCCATCGCCGGCGAGGACGGCACCTTGCGCAAGCGCTTCGCCGAGCAAGGGCCGCGGCTGCGGATGAAGACCGGCACCCTCAAGGACGTCAAGGCGCTGGCCGGCTACTGGCTGGGCGCGGACGGCCGCCGGCTGGCGCTGGCGGTGATCGTCAACAGCCCGCGCGCGCCGGAGATGGGCAAGGCGATGGACCAGATCGTCGCCGATCTGATCGACCGCTTCGAGGCGTCCAAGTAAGAACATGGCGGATTGACGGTTTCGGCGCGCGCGGCGGGAGTATACTATCGGGTTTTGCGCGCTCCTCGCCGGAGCGCCCGATTCCGCGAGAGCCATCGATGAAACCCGTAACCATGTATACCACCGCGGTGTGCCCCTATTGCATCCGCGCCAAGCAAATCCTCTCCGCCAAAGGCGTGGCCGAGATCAAGGAAATCCGCATCGATCTGGACCCGGTCGAGCGCGACAAGATGATGGATCTGACCGGCCGCCGCACCGTGCCGCAGATCTTCATCGGCGACGCCCACGTCGGCGGCTGCGACGACCTGGTGGCGCTGAACCAGGCCGGCAAGCTGGACCTGCTGCTGGCCGATTGAGCCGGCTTGCCCGCGATCAAACCGCGCGCTTGCGGGCGGTTGGCCCTGAACCGCTTTCGTGCGATGATGCAGGCCTGTTTTAACCATTCCAAAACCGGCCGCTTGCGAGCGGCCTCCGTGTGAGACAAAGAGATGAGCGAACAACAAGAGCTGCAGCCGGCGTTTTCCATCGAGAAAATTTATGTGAAGGACATGTCCCTGGAAGTGCCTAGCGCGCCGCAGGTGTTCCTGGAGCAAGAACAGCCGGAAATCGACATGCAGCTGGCCAGCGAAGGCAAACAGCTGGACGACGGTTTCTACGAAGTGACCCTGACCGTGACCGTGACCGCCAAACTGCCGGAAAAAACCATGTTCCTGTGCGAAGTGGGCCAGTCCGGCATCTTCCAGATCCGCAACGTGCCGGCCGAAGACATCGACCCCATCCTGGGCGTGGCTTGCCCCAACATCCTGTTCCCCTACGCGCGCGAAGCCGTGTCCAGCGTAGTGAACCGCGCAGGCTTCCCGCCGGTGCTGTTGTCCCCGATCAACTTCGAAGCCCTGTACATGCAGCAACGCGCGCAACAGGCCGAAGCCGGCAACGCCTGAGGCGACGCAAGCAATGAAACGCCTCGTATATCCGCTGGCGCTGAGCCTGGGCCTGCTGTCCCACGGCGCCGCCGCACTTGAGTTTCGCTCGGTGAAGGAAACCGGCGTGGCGCTGTACGAGGCGCCGACGCTCACCTCGAAGAAACTGTTCGTGGTGAGCCGCTATTACCCGGTGGAAGTGCTGAGCAGCCAGAAGGAATGGTCGCGGGTGCGCGACGCCACCGGCGGCATCGCCTGGATTCCGGCCGCCGCGCTGTCCAAGCAGCGCTGGTTGCTGATCACCGCCGACAAGGCGGAAGTGCGCGCCGCGCCGGCCAACGACGGCCCGCTGGCCTACACCGTGCCCAAGGACGGCGTGGTGGAGCTGCAAGAGCCGCCCAAGGGCGGCTGGGTCAAAGTGCGCCACCGCGACGGCAGCATCGGCTATGCTCGTATTACCGACCTCTGGGGCTTGTAAGGGCTACGCATGAAACTGGCCATCCTGGGCGCTGGCGCATGGGGCACCGCCCTGGCCATCGCCTTCGCCCGTCACCATCAAGTCACGCTCTGGGCGCGCGACGCCAACCAGGTGGCCGAGCTGGCCGCCAAGCGCGTCAATCAGCGCTATCTTCCCGATTGCCCGTTTCCGGACGCGCTCAAGCTGTCCGCGGAACTGCCGCGCGCCATCCACGACGCTGAACTCATCCTCATCGTCACGCCGATGGCCGGTTTGCGGCCCACCTTGCGGGCGCTGACCGCGCTGTCTTCGCAACTGCCGCCGCTGCTGTGGGCCTGCAAGGGCTTCGAGGCCGGCTCCAGTCTGCTGCCGCATCAAGTTGTGGCCGAGGAGTTGCCGGCCAACCACCGCTGCGGCGTGCTGTCCGGCCCCAGCTTCGCCCGCGAAGTGGCCCAGGGCTTGCCGGCGGCGGCGGCCGTCGCCTCCGACGACGAAGCCTTCGCCCGGCAAGTGGCGCGCGATCTGCACAGCCCCTTGTTGCGTCTGTACGCCAACGCCGATCTGGTGGGGGTGGAAGTGGGCGGCGCGGTCAAGAACGTGATGGCCATCGCCACCGGCGTGGCCGACGGCCTGGAATACGGCATGAACGCCCGCGCCGCGCTGATCACCCGCGGGCTGGCGGAAATCACCCGCCTGGCCACCGCGCTGGGCGCTAGCCAGCACACCATGATGGGCCTGGCCGGCATGGGAGATTTGATACTCACCTGCACCGGCGCGCTGTCGCGCAACCGCCAGGTGGGCCTGAAGCTGGCCGAGGGCAAGCCCTTGCAGCAAGCGCTGCAGGAGCTGGGCCATGTCGCCGAAGGCGTGGCCACCGCCCGCGAAGTGCTGACCATGGCGGAGCGGCTGGAAGTGGACATGCCGATCACCGCCGCGGTCTGCGGCCTGCTCTACCAGGGGCATGATCCGCAGCGGGTGGTGCAGGAGTTGCTGAGCCGTTCGCCCAAGTCGGAGGCGGGCGACTTGTTGCAGTAGTTCCCCCGGTTTGATTGAGTGTGACAACAGCCGCCTTGGCGGCTGTTTTTTGTCTTTGCGGCGAGCGCGCCCTTCCTTTGGCCCGAGTCGATGGGGCCTGGGGCGAGAGGCTGGCTGCTTTTGTTGGATACCTTGCTTGAATCTGAGAATGCAGAATACTTTTCCGTTTGTTGAAGAAACGCGTTTTGGCAATTGGTTCTTGAATACGGCCACCTGGAAAGTGCATGTGCTGCGGCGCGCGCTGAACGATCTGGAGCGGATGATGCCGCCGCGGCGCGCGTTTGCCCGGGTGCTGGACGTGGGGTGCGGGTTTGGACATTCCTTTGACGAACTGGCCCGCAGATTCGCGCCGGACGAGATCGTGGCGCTGGACGCGGACCCGGACATCGAGAAGCGGGCGCGTCCGGCCGCCGATCGTTGCTCGAGCGCAGTGACGCTGGCCTTCGGCAACGCTTCGCGTATGGAGTACGCCGACGAGAGCTTCGACATGGTGTATTGCCATCAAAGCTTCCATCATCTGGTGGAGCAGGAGGCGGCGATGCGGGAGTTTTTCCGGGTACTGAAGCCGGGCGGGGTGCTGCTGTTCGCCGAATCGACCAAGCGCTACATCCACTCGCTGCCTATCCGCTTGTTGTTCCGTCATCCGATGGACATCCAGAAAACCGCGGACGAATACCTGGGCTTGTTGCGCGGAGCCGGTTTCGAGCTGCCGGCCGCGCGCGTGTCCATGCCCTATCTGTGGTGGAGCCGGCCGGACTTGGGGGCGCTGGAGTGGTTTGGCTTCAAAGTGCCACAGAAGCGCGAGGAAACGCTGGTCAACGCGGTGGCGATCAAACCGGCCGTTTAATTCCGCGGGTGCGTTTTTGTTGCGCTTGCGACAAAATGGGACGGATTCGTAACCATTGTTTAATGCCGTATGCTTGTTTGCTTGTTGGCTGAGTGTGAACAATTTAGAATACGCTCCTTTTTTTGATTGACAGGCTTGTGGATGGCGGAAGTGACAATGAGCGGCGAACCGACGTTGGCGATACAGCGTTGGGCGGCTTGGATGCCGGGCCGCGAGTCGGCCGCCGACTGGGCGCAACGGCCGTTGCAGGCGGCCGAGGCGCCCATTGCGTATCCGGACTGCCGTTTCGTCGACGCGGCGCAGCGGCGGCGCTTGAGTCCGCTGGCGCGCATCTGTCTGCATTTGGCCCAAGCGTGCGCGGCGGACGCGCCGGCGGCGAAGCTGGTGTTCGCCTCTCGCCACGGCGAGGTCAACCGCACGCATTTGATGCTGGAAGACATCGCGGCGGACTCTCCGGTTTCCCCCACGGTGTTCGGGCTTTCCGTGCATAACGCGATTGCCGGCACGCTGTCCTTGTTGCGGCGCGACGAGTCGGCGGCGACGGCGGTGGCCGCCGGAGAACGCACATTGGGCTACGGCCTGCTGGAGGCGGCGCTGACGGCGGCGGAAGACCCCGCGCAACCGGTGCTGCTGCTGTTCGCGGATCTGCCCCTGCTTCCGTTCTATCAAGGCGCCGACGACGCACTGGACCAACCCCAGGGCTTGGCCTTGCTGCTGCGGGCCGGCGCGCCGCGCTGGAGTTTGCGGCAGGACGCGCGCGCGCGCGCGCCGGAAGGCTGGCCGCAGCCGGCCTGGCTGGCGCACGGGCTGGCCGGCGGACGGACGCAGCTGGAACTGAACGGCTGGAGGCTGAGCCGTGAGGGGGCTTAGTTACGGCTGGCGCTTGCTGATGACGGCCTTGGCCTTCTCCTTGTTCAGCGAGGGCGCTTTGCTGCTGACGCTGGTGGTGTTTCCGGCCTTGCGTCTGGTGCCCAATCGCAACGGCCGCCGCCAGCGGCTGGCGCGGGCCATCATCCAGCGCGCTTTCGCCTTGTTCATCGGCTTCATGCGCCTCAGCGGCATCATGAGGCTGAGCATGAGCGGCGAGGGGCGGCTGGAACAGGCGCGGGGCACGCTGGTGCTGGCCAATCATCCGACGCTGATCGATGTGGTGGCGATCATCGCCCGCATGCCCAACGCCAATTGCGTGGTCAAGGCCGCGCTGTGGGACAGCCCCTTTCTGGGCGGCGTGGTGCGCGCCGCCGGCTATATCCGCAACGACGATTCCGGGAGCTTGATCGCGGATTGCGCCGCCTCGCTGCGACGAGGCGACAATCTGCTCATCTTCCCGGAGGGAACGCGCACCGTGCCCGGGCGCGAACTCAAGTTTCAACGCGGCGCCGCCCATATCGCGCTGGCGGCTCAGGCTCCCATTCTGCCGGTGACGCTGAGTTGCAGCCCGTCCACGCTGACCAAGGACAAGCGTTGGCATCAGATCCCGCCGCGGCGTTTCGACTTCGGCCTGGACGCCGGCCGGCCGCTGGCCCTGGCGGAACTGTTGCCGGCCGAGACGCAGCCGTCGCTGGCCTCCCGCCGTTTGAGCGAGGCCTTGCAAGATTATTTCAGCCAAACATTGGCAAGGAAGGAAAGCTGGACATGAGTGCGCTGGAACATGAAATCAAGTTGTTGATCATTTCGGCCCTGGAACTGGAAGACATGGGCGCCGAGGATATCGACGCCGAAGCGCCGTTGTTTGGCGAAGGACTGGGCTTGGATTCCATCGACGCGCTGGAATTGGGCGTGGCATTGAAAAAGACATACAAGGTGAAGCTGGAAGCCAACGATCCCGCCACCAAGGCGCATTTCGCCTCGGTGGCCAGCCTGGCTCGCTTTGTCGCAACGCAACAGGAAGCATGAGAATGACCCGTGAGCAAATTCTGAATGAACTGAGGATCATTCTGCAGGACACTTTCGAAATCGAGCCGGAGCGCGTGACGGCGGAGGCCAATCTGTTCGTCGATCTGGAGCTGGACTCGATCGACGCGGTGGACCTGGCGATCAAGCTGCAGCAACTGACCGGCAAACGCATCAAGCCGGATGGCTTCAAAACGGTGCGGACCGTGGATGACGTGATCACCGCGGTCGAGCAGCTGCTGGCCGCCTGAGATGCCGGCGACGCGCCTGTTGGCGGCGCTGGGCGCTTGTTGTTATCCGCTCGCCGTTTTTCTGGGCCTACAATATTTTCCGCCCCGCGCGGTGGGCGCCGCCTTGCTGCTGCTGTTCTTGCTGCGCTACCGGCGGCAAAGCCGCGCGCTGTGGCGAGACCTGGCCGCGGCCCAGCGCGGCGCCTTGCTGGGCATGATCGTCTTGTCCGCCCTGGTGGCCCTGACCGGCAGCGCCTTGCTATTGCGTTTGACGCCGGCGTTCATCAGCCTGTCCATGCTGTGGGTGTTCGCCCACTCGCTGCGTCATCCGCCCACGATGATTGAGCGCTTCGCCCGTCAGATCACGCCGGACTTGCCGCCGGAAGGCGTGGCCTACACCCGGCGCGTGACCCGCGTCTGGTGCGGGTTTTTCGTTTTCAACGCCGCGGCGGCCCTGTACACCGCCTTGCCGGCGGGGCAGGACTTCTGGCTCTGGTACAACGGCCTGGCGTCCTATCTGTTGATGGGCGCCTTGTTCGCCGTCGAATGGCTGTATCGGCGCTGGCGCTTTCCCGAGGCGCGGGCATGAGCGCGCTGGCTCTGGAGGGCGTGTTGATCAGCGGCCGCGACCCGGACAGGGTGGCGGCTTTGCGCGACGGGCGGCCCTTGACGTGGCGCGACTTCAGCGACGCGGTGGCCGGCGTGGCCGCCACGCTGGAGCCCGGCCGGCGTTATGCGCTGATCGCCGCGGACGCCTGGCTGTTCGCCGTCGCGCTGTTTGCGGTTTGGCGCGCGGACGCAGAGGCGATGGTGCCCAACAACGCCTTGCCCGCCACCTTGAGCGGGCTGGCGGAGTCTTTCGACGAGGCGCTGGACGACGCCGCGCTGCGGGCGCGGATGGCTTCGCCGGGCGCGCCCGCAGCGGCGCGCCTACTGGACGGCGAGCGCTGCCGGCTGACCTTGTTCACCTCCGGCTCCACCGGCGAGCCCAAGTCCATCGTCAAGCGCCTGCGGCAGCTCTCGGCCGAGGTGGCGGTGCTGGAGCGCAGTTTCGGCGCGCAAGCCGGCGACGCCTGCGTGCTGGCGACGGTGCCGCATCATCATATTTACGGGCTGCTGTTCCGTCTGCTGTGGCCGTTGAGCGCCGGCCGGGTCTTCGAAGTGTCGCCGCATTTCCTGCCAGAGGATTTGCTGGAGGCCGCCGCGGGCTTGGGCGAGGTGACCCTGATCGGCAGCCCGGCGCAGCTGTCGCGGCTGCCCGAGCTGATCGATCTGCCGGCCTTGCTGTCCCGCACGCGGCTGTGTGTGTCTTCGGGCGGCCCGCTGCCGGCCGACGCCGCCGCGGCGTTTGCCGCGGCCGGGGGCCAGGCGCCGCTGGAGATCTTCGGCAGCACCGAGACCGGCGGCGTGGCCTGGCGCCGTCAAAGCGACGGCGACCGCGCCTGGACGCCGCTGTCCTCGGTGCGCTGCTCCGTCGGCGAGGAAGGCGCGTTGCGGATCGTGTCGCCCTTCCTGCCCGACGACGCGCCCTGGCTGGCGTCGGACGCCGCCGAGTTTTTGCCGGACGGCCGCTTTCTCTTGCAAGGCCGGCGCGATCGCGTGGTGAAACTGGCGGAAAAAAGGCTGTCGCTGGGCGAGCAGGAACAAAGACTGGCCGATCATCCGTGGCTGGACGCCGCCGCGCTGCTGGTGCTGCCGGCGCGGCGCGACACGCTGTGCGCCGTCGTCGCGCTGTCGGCGCAGGGGAGGGCGCAACTCGCCACCCTGGGCAAGTTGGCGACGCAGCAGGCGCTGCGGCGCTATCTGGCGGCCTGGTACGAGCCGGTGCTGTTGCCGCGTCGCTGGCGCTTTGTCGACGTTCTGCCGCAGACCGAACGCGGCAAGCCGGACCGAGCGGCGATGCCGGGATTGTTTTGAATTGGAAGGTATTGGCGCAATGACCCCCTCGCAGGCTTTCACGCCCTCTTATTCCGTGTTGGAACAGACGGAGGACGCCTGCCGCGTGTCCATCCCGCTGGCGGCGGACGCGGCCTGCTTTGACGGCCATTTTCCCGGCTTCCCGGTATTGCCCGGCGTGGTGCAGCTGCATTGGGCGGCGCGCATCGCCGCCCGGACCCTGGGCAGCGCCGGCGTTTTCGCCGGCATGGATCAGATCAAATTCACCGGCATCGTCCGGCCGGGCGACGCCTTGGAACTGGTGTTGCAACTGGACGCGGCCAATGGCCGCCTGAATTTTGTCTATGAAGTGGCGGGCCGGAAAATGTCTTCCGGCCGGCTGCGGATGCAAGCGCAATGAGCTTCCGTCCCTGTCTGATCATTCCCTGCTACAACCACGGCTCCACCATGGGCGGAGTCTTGGAGCGGCTGCGGCCTTACGGCGTGCCTGCCTGGGTGGTGGACGACGGCAGCGACGAACCCACCCGGCAGACGCTGGAGGCGCTGGCGCGCGCGGAGCCCTGGGTGCGTCTGCTGCGTTTGCCGCGCAACGGCGGCAAGGGCGCCGCGGTCATGCATGCGATGCGGCTGGCCTACCGAGAAGGCTACAGCCACGCTTTGCAAGTGGACGCGGACGGTCAGCACGCGTTGAGCGACGTGCCGCGTTTTTTGGCGCGGGCGGCGGAGCGGCCCGACGCGGTGATCGCCGGCCGTCCCTTGTACGACGCCAGCGTGCCCAAAGCTCGTCTATACGGCCGCTATCTGACCCATTTCTGGGTCTGGATTGAAACGCTGTCCTTCGATATCGCCGATTCCATGTGCGGCTTCCGCTGCTACCCGCTGGCGGCGACGGAGGCCTTGCTGCGGCGAACCCGCATTCCGCGGCGGATGGATTTCGACATCGAGATCATCGTACGTCTGCATTGGGCCGGCGCGCCGGTGCTCAATCTGCCGACCAGGGTGACGTATCCGAGCGGCGGCCTCTCCCATTTCGACGCCCTGCGCGACAATGCCCGCATCAGCCTGATGCACACCCGGCTGGCCTTGGGCATGCTGCCGCGCGCGCCGCGCTTGCTGCGCCGTCGCTGGCGCGAGGCGCGCGCATGAGCTGGGCGGCCACCGCGGAGCGCGGCTCGCTGCTGGGCATGAAAATCCTGCTGGGCTTCTACCGCCTGCTGGGCGCGCGCTCGGTGCGGCTGCTGCTCTATCCCATCGTCGCCTATTTCTTTCTCACCGGCCGCGCCGCGCGCGCCGCCTCAAGGGATTTTTTGCGGCGCGCGCGCGCCGCCGACGGCGATCCGTCACCCGTCCGCGCGCTGGACGTCTACCGCCATCTCTACAGCTTCGCCGAAGCCGCCGCCGACAAAATGGCGGCTTGGGCCGGAGGCCTGCCGCCGGAGGCGGTGGCGGCGCCGGGCAGCGACGATATGCGGGCGCTGTTGGCGAGCGGGCGCGGGGCGCTGCTGGTGGGCTCGCACCTGGGCAATCTGGAAATGTGCCGGGCGCTGGGACACGCGGCCGGCGCGCGCCGGGTCAACGCCGTGGTCTACACCCGGCATGCCGCGCGGTTTTCCCGTTTGCTGGCGGCGGCCAGCGGCGACTACGCTGTCAACCTGATCCAGGTGCAGGACATGGGCGTGGACACCGCCATCCTGCTCAAGGACAAGATAGACAACGGCGAGTGGGTGGTGATCGTCGGCGACCGCACCCCGGCCAGCGACAACGGACGAGTGCAGCGCGCCGAGTTCCTGGGCGGCTCCGCCGCCTTCGCGGAAGGGCCGTGGATTTTGGCCAGCCTGCTGGAGTGTCCGGTCTATTTGCTGTTCTGCCTCAAACGGCAGCGGCGTTACCACATTACGCTGGAGCCGTTCGAGGAACGGCTCCGCCTGCCGCGCCGCGAGCGCGGCGAGGCCCTGCGGCGGACGATTCAGCGTTACGCCGATCGCCTGGCCTGGCATGCGCGGCGCTCGCCGCTGCAATGGTTCAATTTTTACGATTTCTGGCGCGCTTAGCCGGAAGCGACAGCTGCCGCGTGGCGCGGCGAGAAAGAGTCCGTAGTGATGAAGAGCAAGGAGGCGCTCAGCGTGGGCGCCGGACGTTTGACGATTGAAGACGTGTGCGCGGCGGCGCAGGGACAAGTGCAAGTGGAGTTGGCCGGCGGCGCGTTTCCGGAACGCATCGAACGCGGCGCCGCCTTCCTGGCCGGCCTGCTGGCCGAGGGCGGCGAAGTCTACGGCGTCAACACCGGTTACGGCGACAACTGCACGGTGACGATTCCCGCCGCGCTGGTGGCGGAGCTGCCGCTGCATCTGACGCGCTACCACGGCTGCGGCCTGGGCGACTACCTGGATGAAGCGTCCACGCGCGCGGTGCTGCTGGCCCGGCTCAACTCCCTGTCCCAGGGCGTGTCCGGCGTACGCTGGCTATTGCTGCAAAGACTGGCCGCCTTGCTGCGGCACGATGTGCTGCCGCTGATTCCGGCCGAGGGCTCGGTGGGCGCCAGCGGCGATTTGACGCCGCTGTCCTATGTGGCCGCCGTCTTGTGCGGCGAGCGCGAAGTGCGCTACCGGGGCCAAGTGCGGCCGGCGGCGGCGGTGTTGGCCGAGCTGGACCTGCCGCCGTTGACGCTGGCGCCGAAAGAAGGGCTGGCCTTGATGAACGGCACGGCGGTGATGACCGGCCTGGCCTGCCTGGCCTTCGCCCGCGCCGAATACCTGACCCGGCTGAGCGCGCGGCTGACCGCGCTGTCCTGCCTGGCCTTGAAAGGCAATCGCGGCCATTTCGCGCCGGAGCTGTTCGCGGTCAAGCCGCATGAAGGCCAGAACCAGGTGGCCGCCTGGATCTACGCCGATCTGGACGACGGCGGCGAAGCGCGCGAACAGATCCGCCTGCAAGACCGTTACTCCATCCGTTGCGCGCCGCACGTCATCGGCGTGCTGCGCGACGCCTTGCCCTGGTTGCGCCGCGACATCGAGAACGAACTGAACAGCGCCAACGACAACCCCATCATCGATCCGGACCTGGAGCGGGTGTTGCACGGCGGCCATTTCTACGGCGGCCATATCGCTTTCGCCATGGACGGCATGAAGAACGCGGTGGCCAATCTGGCCGACCTGATGGACCGGCAACTGGCGCTGCTGGTGGACACCCGCTACAACCACGGCCTGCCGCAGAATCTGTCCGGATCGCGCGGCGAACGGGCGGCGATCAACCACGGCTTCAAGGCGGTGCAGATCACCGCCTCGGCCTGCGCGGCGGAAGCCTTGAAGCTGACCATGCCGGCCTCGGTGTTCTCCCGCTCCACCGAATGCCACAACCAGGACAAGGTCAGCATGGGCACCATCGCCGCGCGCGACGCGCTGCGCGTGTTGCAGCTGACCGAACAAGTGGCGGCCTGCCTGACGCTTGCGGCGGCGCAGGGCGTGCGCTTGCGGCGGCAATCCGGCGAACTGGATATCAGCCGGCTGCCGCCGGCGCTGGGCGATTTCGTGGCCGAACTGGAGACGCTGTCCCCCTTCCTGGACGAGGACCGCCGTCAGGACGGCGAACTGCGCCTGGCGATAGAGCGGATTCAGCAACGCGCCTGGAGCCTGTACTGATGGCGGCGGAAGCCAAGGCGGCCGCGTGCTTGCCGGCGGCGGAGATCGAAATCGAGATTCCCTTCCACGACGTGGACGTGCTGCACGTGGCCTGGCACGGTCATTACGTGAAGTACTTCGAGCTGGCGCGCACCGCGCTGCTGCGCAGCTTCGACTACGACTACCCGCAGATGAGCGATTCCGGCTACGCCTGGCCGGTGACCGAGTGCTATCTGAAATACGTGCGCCCGGCCCGCTACGGCCAGCGGGTGATCGCGCGCGCGCAACTGACGGAATACGAAAACCGCCTCAAGGTGGTTTACCAACTGCGCGACGCCCTCAGCGGCGAAAAACTGACTCAGGGCCACACCGTGCAAGTGGCCTTGGACCTGGCCGACGACATGGCGCTGCAGTTCGTCACGCCGGCGGTGTTGTGGAACAAACTGGGTATCCCATGCGAGGAATGACGATGTTGAAACCGTGGACGCGCCGCGCAGGCGGCTTGCTGGCGCTCTTGCTGGCCGGGCTTGCGCCGCTGGCGCAGGCCGAGGATTTGCTGAGCCAGATTTCCAGAAAGCTGGCGGCGAACTCGGTCTTGCACGCGGATTTTGCGCAGAGCCGGCAGATGGCCGCCTTGAAAAAGCCGCTGCAGTTGTCCGGACGCATGGTGTTGTCGCGTGAAAACGGCGTGATCTGGTCCATCGTCAAACCGTATCAACTGGGCTATGTGATGACGCCCAAGGGCGTGAGCGAACTGCTGTCCGACGGCAGCCGCCGCGAGCGGGCCAGCCGCGACATCCCCGGCATCGGCTCGGTGGAAGGCTTGTTCCGCGGCTTGCTGGCCGGGGACAGGAATTTGCTGCAACAGCACTTCGCGGTGGAGGCCAAGGGCAGTCCCGCCGCCTGGACCCTGTTGCTGAAGCCCAAGCCGGGGCCTTTGCAAAAAGGACTGGGCGCGGTGGAGCTTTCCGGCGCCGCGCAGCTGGAACGCGTGTCGCTGACCGAGCCCGGCGGCGACAGCACGCAGATCCGCTTCAGCCGGATTGATGCGCAAAGCCCGTTGAGCGCTGAGGAAAGCCGCTTGCTGGGAGGGCGTTGATGCGCAAGCGCTTTTATGGCTGGCTGGCGCTGATGCTGCTGTGCCTGGCCTCGCTGCTGCCCTATCTGGGGCGGCCCTTGCCGGTGCAGACCAATATGCTGGCGATGCTGCCGGACGACGCGCGCCAACCCGAGGTGGAGCGCGCCTTGACGCAACTGGCGGCCAAGGCGGGCGAGCGCCTGGTGGTGATGGTGGGGCATCGCGATCCGGCCCAGGCCAGCCGCCTGGCGGAACAGGCGGCCGCCAGGCTGCGCGTCCTGCCGGCCTTGCGCTCGGTGCAAGGGAAAATCGGCGACCTTGACCCGGCGCGCCTGTTGCGGCCTTACGCCCCTTACCGCCACGGCCTGTTGACCGACGCCGACCGCGAGGGGCTGAGGCAAAACCCGCAAGCGTATCTGGAAACCCTGTTGCTGCGTCGCTTGAGCCTGCCGGGACAGGGCGCTTTCGGCCTGCCGCTGGCGGAGGATCCCTTCGGCCTGTTCGGCAATGTGTTGGCCGCGCTGCCTATGGCCAAGTCGTCGTTGCAGATCAAGGACGGCTGGCTGGCGACGGAGCGAGACGGCGTGTCCTGGCGCTTGCTGAGCGCGCCCTTGAACGGCGACGCTTACGATCCGGCGCTGCAGCAAGTCCTGAGCCGCGAAGTGGCGGAACTGCGCACGCTGGCGGAGGCCGGCGGCGGCCAGCTGGCCGCCACCGGCGCGGTGCTGTTCGCCGGCGAGGCGCGCGGCGGCGCCGAAGCGGAAATGAACAGGATAGGCAGCGTGTCGATGGCGGCCGTCATCGGCCTGATGTTGCTGGTGTTCCGCCGGCTGCGCCATCTGGCCTTGTCCGGCGCGGTGATCGCCGCGGGCACGCTGACGGCAGTGGCCGCCACCCTGGCGGTGTACGGCCAGTTGCACTTGCTGACCCTGGTGATGGGCGCCAGCCTGATCGGCGTGGCGATAGACTACTCGACCCATCTGTTCGCCAGCCAGTTGCAAGACGGGCCGGATTGGGACGTGGAGCGAGCGCTGGCCGCCATTCATCCGGCCATCCGCATGGGGCTGCTGACCACCTTGCTGGGCTACGGCGCGCTGGCTCTGCTGCCGTTTCCGGGGCTGCGCCAGATCGCCTTCTTCTCCAGCGCCGGCCTGGTCGGCGCCTATCTGACCGTGCTGTGGTGCGTGCCTTGCTTTGTGCGTCAGGCCGCGCCGGCGTCGGCGCGGGGCATTCTGCCGCCGATAGGCCGCGCTTTCGACCGTTACTGCCAATTCATGCGCGGCCGCCGCCTGGCCGCGCTCTTGCTGGCGCTGGGCGCGCTGTCGCTGCCGGGGCTGGCCCGATTGCAGGCGGACGACGATGTGCATCAGTTGATTCGGCCCTCGGTTGAACTGCTGGCGCAGGAACACTTGATTCGAGAGCTGGCGGGGCAGGGCAATAGCCGCCAGTTCTTCCTGCTGGAAGCGCCCAGCGAAGCCGCCTTGCTGCGCCTGGGCCGGCAGTTGGACGGCCGCCTAGACGCCTTGGTGAGCGCCGGTCAGCTGCAAGGCTATCAATCCTTGTCCAGCTTGCTGCCGCCGCCGGAGCGGCAACAGGCCGACCATGCGCTGCTGCAAGACGCGATGCGACGCGCCGGCCGGCAAGTGCTGCAGGACGCCGGCGTGCGCGACGAGATCGCCGGCGGCTATCTGGCCGGCCTGGCGCGGCCGGGGCCGTCCTTGACGGCGGAAACGCTGCTGGCTCAGCCGCTGGCCGCGCCGCTGCGCCACCTGTGGCTGGGGCGGCACGACGGAGCCTGGCGCATGGCGGTGATGCCGGGCGACTTCCGCAAGCTGGACGCTTTGCGGCAAGCGGCGCAAGGGCTGGACGGCGTCACGCTGGTGGACAAGGCCGCCAGCGTGTCCGAACTGTTCCGCCAGTTTCGCGAAGCCTCCACGCTGATGTTCGCGCTGTCGCTGCTGGCCATCGTGGCGCTGATGCAGCGCCGTTACGGCTGGCGGCGCGCGCTGCTCTTGGCCGCTCCGGTCAGCCTGGCGGTGCTGTTCACCCTGGGCGCGCTGGGCTGGCTGGGCGTGAGCGCCAATCTTTTCGTCGTGCTCGGCTTCCTGATGGTGCTGGGCGTGGGCGTGGACTACGCGATCTTCGTGGAAGAGGGCCGCCGTCATCATCAGCAGGCGGCGTTGCTGGCGGTGGGGCTGTCGGCCTTGACCACCTTGCTGTCCTTCGGCTTGCTGGCCGCGAGCGCCACCCCCGCGGTCAGCAGCTTTGGTTTGACTCAATTGATCGGGGTGGGCCTGGCGGTGCTGCTGGCGCCTATGGTGACCCTGTTCAAGACCGGGGACGCGGGAAGGGCCGAGCCATGTTGAAACTGCTGCCCCTGCTGTTCTTGCTCGCCGCTTGCGCCGGCGGCGGCCATTGCGTCCGCCTGCCGCAAACCCCGGCCTACTGTCTGCGGCAACCCGCCGAGACTTATAACGCCAGCCAGTTGGTGACGGCGAGCGGCAGCGGTTTTCGCGAACTGTCCTTGCTGCAGCTGGAGGCCGATGGGCAGCGGCTGTCGCTGGCGGCCTTGTCGCCGTTGGGCCAGCCCTTGCTGAGCGCCGGCTGGGACGGCCGACGCTGGAGCGCGAGCTCGCCGTTCGGCCGCCGGGTCAGCGACCAGGGGCCGGCGATGCTGGCCCTGGCGCAATGGCTGCACCTGCCCGAGGTCGCCGTTCTGGACGGCTTCGGCCGCGCGCCCGCCTGGTGGCTGCACGCGGCGGACGGCCAGCGTCGGCTGATGAACGGCGACCAAACCCTGCTGATCGACGCGCCGACACCCAAGGGACGGCGCGTCCGGCTGCCGCAGCTGGGCATGACGCTGGAGATCGAATCCTTGGCGGCGATGGCGCCGGAGGCGGAGGCTCAATGACGGTTTATCTGAACGAATTGGCGATGATCAACGCGCTGGGCCGCGAGCTGCCGGAGATCCACCGGCGCTTGCTGGCCGGCGACTGCGGCGGCATGTGCGAGGAGACTGGCGCGGTGGTGGGCCGGGTGGCGGGCGCGCTGCCGGAGATCCCGGCTGAGCTGGCCCGCTACGACAGCCGCAACAACCGGCTGCTCCTGGCCGCACTGGAGCCCTTGCGCGCTCGCGTGGAGGCGCTGGCCGCGCGCTACGGGCGTCATCGGATCGGCGTGGTGTTGGGCACCAGCACCTCGGGCATCCTGGAGACGGAACTGGCGGTCGCCGCCGAGGCGGCCGGGCAGGCGCGGCCGGAGCGCTACGATTACGCACAGCAGGAAATGGGCAGCCCGGCCTTGTTCCTGGCCGAGCTGTTGCGGCTGGACGGCGTCGCCTATGTGGTCTCCACCGCCTGTTCCTCCAGCGCCAAGGCGGTGGCCGCCGCAGCGCGGCTATTGTCGCAAGGGCTGTGCGACGCGGTGATTTGCGGCGGGGCGGACAGCCTGTGCCAGCTGACCCGGCAGGGCTTCGCCGCCCTGGAATCCGTCAGTCCCGTCTTGTGCCAGCCGATGAGCGCGCGACGCCGCGGCATCAATATCGGCGAGGGCGCCGCCTTGTTCATCGCCAGCCGCGAGCCGGGCCCGGTGGCCTTGCTGGGCTACGGCGAAAGCAGCGACGCCTGGCATATGTCGTCGCCGCACCCGGAAGGCCGCGGCGCGGAGGAGGCGATGCGGCGGGCCTTGCGAATGGCCGGCGCGGAGGCGGCCCAGGTGGGGTACGTGAATCTGCACGGTACGGCCACCGTCAAGAATGATGAAATGGAAAGTCTGGCGATGCGGCGGGTGTTTCCCGACGGCGTGCCGGCCAGTTCCACCAAGCCCTTGGTCGGCCACCTGCTGGGGGCCGCCGGCGCCACCGAGCTGGGCTTCGGCTGGCTGGTGCTGAGCGACAGCCGGCGCCGGTTGCCGCCGCATGTCTGGGACGGCGCGGCGGACCCGGCCCTGCCGGCGCTGAAACTGACGCAAGCCGGCGCTGCGCTGCCCGCGGGGCGGCCGCTGGTGATGAGCAACTCTTACGCCTTTGGCGGCAATAACGTGTCGCTGTTGCTGGCGGCAACAGCGACGGACGAGAACGAACACGCATGATGTTACCGGCTATCACCGAAGTCTTGCCGCACCGCGGCGGCATGTTGCTGCTGGAGGCGGTGCAACGCTACGACAGCGCGGGCCTGGAGGCGCGCGCCACGCCGGACGCGGCGGCATGGTACGCGGACGCCGCCGGCGATATGCCGGCCTACATCGGCATCGAACTGATGGCCCAGACGGTGGCCGCCTGGGTGGGCCTGACGGCGCGCCAGGCGGGGCTGCCGGTCAAGCAGGGCGTGTTGTTGGGCACGCGTCGTTACCAGCCGGCCTGCGCGGCGTTCGCCGCCGGGCGGCCGCTGCGGGTGACCGCCAGCCCGGTCTATCGCGACGAGTCCGGCATGGGGTCCTTCCTGTGCGAGATCGCCTGCGGCGAAGACCGGCTGGCCGAGGCCACCATCAATGTGTTCGAACCGGAAGATTTCGCCTTATTTCTGCAGGAAAGCAGCGCACAATGAAAAAAAGAATCCTGATCACCGGATCCAGCCGGGGCATAGGCCGGGCAGTGGCCTTGCAACTGGCGAGAGACGGCTTCGACGTGGCCATCCACTGTCGCAGCCGCCGTGAAGAAGCGGAGGCCGTGGCAGCGGCCGCCCGCGCGGAGGGCGCGGCGGCGACGCTGATGCAATTCGACGTCAACGACCGCGAGGCCGCGCGCGCGGCCATCGAAGCGGACATCGCCGCCAACGGCGCGTTCTGGGGCGTGGTGCTGAACGCGGGCGTGACCCGCGACAACGCCTTCCCGGCGCTGGAGGGCGAAGACTGGGACCTGGTGGTGAACACCTCGCTGGCCGGTTTCTACAATGTGACCCATCCGCTGATCATGCCCATGGTCCGCGCCCGCAGCGGCGGCCGCGTCGTCACCCTGTCCTCCGTCTCCGGCGTGATGGGCAACCGCGGGCAAGTGAATTACAGCGCGGCCAAGGCGGGCCTGATCGGCGCCACCAAGGCGCTGGCGGTGGAGCTGGCCAGCCGCAAGATCACGGTGAACTGCGTGGCGCCGGGCCTGATCGACACCGATATCCTGGAGGGCGCTCCGGTGGAAGAGGCCCTGAAGATGGTGCCGATGAACCGGGTGGGGCGGCCGGAGGAAGTGGCCGCCCTGGTGGCCTTCCTGATGTCCGACGGCGCCGCCTACATCACCCGCCAGGTGATAGGCGTGAACGGAGGCATTGTCTGATGCGCCGCGTCGTGATCACCGGCATGGCGGGCATCACCAGCCTGGGCCATGACTGGCCCGCCATCGCGGCCAAGATCCGGGCCGGCCGCAACGGCGTGCGCGCCATGCCGGAGTGGGACGGCTTTCCGGATTTGAACACCCGCCTGGGCGCGCCGGTGGACGACTTCGCGCTGCCGGCCCACTATCCGCGCAAGATGTCCCGCGCGATGGGACGAGTGGCGCAAATGGCAGTGTGCGCCACCGAACGCGCCCTGCTGGACGCCGGCCTGCTGCAAGACCCCTGCATCAAGGACGGCCGCATGGGCGTGGCCTACGGCTCCTCGTCCGGCAGCGTGGCGCCGATACAGGCCTTCGGCCAGATGTTGGCCACCGGCTCCATGGCCGGCGTCACCTCCACCAGCTACATCCAGATGATGAGCCACACCGCTGCGGTCAATATCGGCTTGTACTTCGGTCTGACCGGGCGGGTGATTCCCACCGCCAGCGCCTGTACTTCCGGCAGCCAGGCCTTGGGCTACGCTTACGAAACCATACGTTTCGGCCGCTGCGACATGATGATAGCCGGCGGCGCGGAGGAAATGTCGGCCGGCGGCGCGGCGGTGTTCGACACCTTGTACGCCACCAGCCAGCGCAACGACGAGCCGGCGCATACGCCGCGGCCCTTCGACCGCGACCGAGACGGCCTGGTGGTGGGCGAGGGCGCTTGCACCCTGGTGCTGGAGGAGCGTGAGCACGCGCTGGCGCGCGGCGCCGCCATCTATGCCGAAATCTGCGGCTTCGGCACCAATTCCGACGGCAGCCACATCACCCAGCCGGAAGCGCCGACCATGGCGCGCGCGATGCGGCTGGCGCTGGACGACGCCGGCCTGTCCGCCAGCGCGATAGGCTACGTCAACGCCCACGGTACCGCCACCGACCGCGGCGACATCGCGGAAACCCAGGCCACCGCCGCCGTGCTTGGGCGGGCGCCGATCAGCTCGCTGAAAAGCTATTTCGGCCACACCCTGGGCGCCTGCGGCGCGCTGGAAGTGTGGCTGACGGTGGAAATGCTGCGCGAAGGCTGGCTGGCGCCCACGCTGAACCTGGACCGGGTGGACCCCGCCTGCGGCGAACTGGACTACCTGGCCGGGGCCATCCGCCGGGCTGATGTCGAATATGCGATGAGCAACAACTTCGCCTTCGGCGGCATCAACACATCCCTGATTTTGAAACAGGCCGGTTAAAGCGGCCAGGAGAGAAAACATGCGTCAACTACGCGCTTATATTGCAGCCCTGCTTTTGGCGATGACCGCCGTTTCCGCGCAGGCCGCGCCGGCCAGCGTGCCGGTGCGCGACGTGACCGACCAGCTGGTGGCGCGCATGGACGGTAAGCCGCTGACCGCGGACATGCTGCGTCGCGCCATCATCGCCGGCGCCGGCAGCAAGGGCTGGGTGGTGGTGGCCGACGGCGAAGGCAAGCTGCTGGCCAGCCTGGACGTGCGCGGCAAGCATCAGGCCAAGGTGGCCATCAGCTACGGCGCGGACCGCTACAGCGTCAAATACCTGTCCGCCAACAACCTGAACGTGGAAACCAAGAGCGAGAACAAAAACTATAGCGGCGCCGCGGAAAAAGCGCCGGTAGGCACCGTGCTGATCCACCCCAACTACAACCGCTGGGTCTCCATCATGGTGCAAGAGATCCAGGCGTCGGCTAACCAGATCGCGCCTTGAACATGAAGCGTCGCGTCGTCGTCAGCGGCTATGGTCTGGCCAGCCCCATCGGCAACGATGAGGCAACGGCGCTGACGGCCTTGCGCAACGGCCGCAGCGGCGTCGCCGCGCGGCCGGATTTCGCCGAGCTTGGCATGAACAGCCGGGCGGCCGGCGCGCCGCGCCGCGACGACATCGCCTTGCCGCCGCGCAAGCTGCAACGCTTCATGGCAGACGCGGCCCTGTACGGCTGGCACGCCGCCCAGCAGGCGATTGCCCATGCGCGGCTGCCGGCTTCCGTCCTGCAACACCCGCGCACCGGCCTGGTCGTCGGTTCCGGCGTGGGCTCCACGGCCAAGCTGAGCGAGGCGATGGCGATTCTGGCCAGCCGCGGCATTCACCGGCTGACGCCTTATTACGTGCCGCAGATCATGGGCAACACCGTATCCGCCAATCTGGCCACCCATCTGGGTGTCCAGGGGCTCAGCCTGGGCGTGACCTCCGCCTGCGCCACCTCCGCGCACGCCATCGGCTACGCTTTCGAACAGATTCAGTTCGGCAAACAGGATGTGATGCTGGCGGGCGGAGCGGAAGAAGTGAGCTGGCAATCCGCGGTGCTGTTCGACGTGATGGGCGTGCTGGCCGACGGCGACGCGTCGACGCCGGACACCGCGTCTCGTCCTTATCACGCGGACCGCGACGGCTTCGTCATCGCCGGCGGCGCGGGCGTGCTGGTGTTGGAGGCGCTGGAACACGCGCTGGCGCGCAAAGCCCCCATCATCGCCGAACTGTCCGGTTACGCCGCCTGCAGCGACGGACACAGCATGGTGGCACCCAGCGGCGCGGGCGCAGAGCGCTGCATGCGGCTGGCGCTGGCGGACGCCGGTCTGGAACGGGTGGACTATATCAATACCCACGCCACCGGCACGCCGCAAGGGGACCGCGTCGAAATCGAGGCCGTCCGGGCCGTGTTCGGCGCCGAGGCCGTGCCCGCCTTCTCCTCCACCAAGGGCCTGACCGGCCACGCGATCGCGGCGGCCGGCGCAATGGAAGCCATCTTCAGCTTGCAGATGATGCGCCATGGCTTTGTCGCCGCCTCGCCGCAATACGGCGAGCTGGACGATTGCCTGGCCGGCCTGCCGTTCGTTCGGCACGCTCGGCCGGCCCAGTTGGACAGCGTGCTGTGCAACAGCTTTGGTTTCGGCGGCGCCAACGCCTGTCTGGTGTTCTCCCGCGCGGGGCTTTGAGGCCCCGCTTCAGGCTTACTTGAGCACCTGCGCCTTCAGCGCCACGCCCGCCATCAAGAAGCCGCTGCCGCACATATACTCCTTGGCGTTGCTGATCTCCTCAGACTTGTAATAACTGCGGATATTGACCACGGCGGAGCCGCCTTCCTTGCGCGCGCGCTCCTGGAGCTCCAGCAGCGCGGAAATGAAGGCGCGCTGGCAGGCGGCGGCGTTGTCCTTGCCGAAGCTATTGGTCTTTTTATTGCTCACCCATTCGCCCAGCACCTTGCCTTTGCCGCCGCGGGCAAAGCGGAAGGCGATGTTCGGGTCCAGCTTTTCCTTGGCCAGATCGCTGTTCAGCGCGTCTTCGATGGACAGCATCAGTTTTTCATCCGCGGCGTGGGCGACGGCGGGCAGCGCCAGCGCGCAGGCCAGCAGCAGAGGGGCGATTCGTTTGTGCAGAGTCATGGGTTTGGCGATTCGGCTGTTAAGAGGCTGATAAACGACGCCGGCGGCGCGTCTGCCGCGCCGCCGCGTCGAATCGAGGCCCCGCAGTGTACTCGCGCGCGCAGCCCATTCCAAAGACAGTATTAACATTGAAACGGCGCGTTTCCGGATGTGGCCTTACGCGCGCGCTGCCGCGGCGTCAGTCCTGCGCGGGCACTTTCAAGGCCGCGCCTGCAGCGCGTCCAGGCCGTGTTGCAACCACTGCTGCGCCGGCTCCAGCGTCAGATGCAGCACATTGCAGGGGCAGGGCTGTTCCTTGGCCTGCTCCAGCAGCGCCAATATCGCGCGCAGGCTTTCGTGGCCCTTGCGCAGATCGCGTATGGCGCTGCGCAGGCTTTGCTCGCGGGCGTACAGCCGGCTTTCCAGCCGTTTCAGCGAGGCCGGTGCCACGCTGTTGAACGGACGCAATTCGGAGAGCAGCGTATTCAGGGGAAGAGAGGGAGACAGCAGGGCGCGATAGCGCCGGGTTTGGTGCGTCATCGGAAGGCTCCTATGGCTGGGCCTGCCTTCGCTGCTACGCGGGTACGGCAGGCGAATGACGAGGGTAGCAGACCGGCCATAGCTCCGGCAGGCGCACGAATGCACCTCCCCGCCAGCGCCTGCCTTTGATAAGGCGGGGACTATGGCGAGGCTATGGCTTTATGAGCTGCTACACCCAAATACCGCGGAATGAGGCGGCACGCGGCGATTGTTACTGATTGGGGATGGAGGGTCAAGCCAGCGGCTTTGGCGGGGGGCAAAGCCTGCAAGCAGGCGCGGCCGGCGGCTCCGGAGAGAAGTAGCGCCGCCAGAAAGCTTCGCGGCAGGTGCTGTTGAAGCTGATATGGCCGGGCTGGATGGCGTCGCCGGACGGCTGGCGGACGACTTCGTAACGAATCCAGCACTCGGCGCAGGCGGCCTCGGCCGGGTAATCGTCCTGTTCCGTCGTCCGCTGGATCATTGCGCCATCGTCGAAAACATAGGTGGACTGCTCTGCAACGACCGTATAGCCCTGATCCGTCCAACGGTTCCGGCTTGAGCCGTCCAGGCGCGCGCGGCGCGGGGAGGGCGCGTTCAGGATGGCGTTGACGTAGTTGACCAGATGATTCATGCGGCGGCGGCTTGGACAGGTGCGGAAGGCTGTAATGGTAGGCGTAAACGGGACGGGGGAGAAGCGGAAGAACAAAACAAAAAAGCCCTTGATTTCTCAAGGACTTAATTGCTTGGTCTGGCGGAGAGGGAGGGATTCGAACCCTCGGTACGCTCGCACGTACGCCTGATTTCGAGTCAGGTACATTCGACCACTCTGCCACCTCTCCGACTCAGAGTGGGGCATTCTATTGGGCAAGGGATTACCTGTCAATAGCCTTGTCGCAGCTAGCCATAAAAAACGCCGCCCGGAGGGGCGGCGCGTTCAACGGAGCAGACCATGCTCAGTGTTTTTTCAGCTCGCCTTCCCACTTGGCCACCACCGCGGTGGCGATGGAGTTGCCCACCACATTGGTGGCGGAGCGGCCCATGTCCAGGAAGTGGTCGATGCCCAGCAAGAGCAGCAGGCCGGCTTCCGGAATGTTGAACTGGGCCAGGGTGGCGGCGATCACCACCAGCGAGGCGCGCGGCACGCCGGCCATGCCCTTGGAGGTGAGCATCAGGATCAGCAGCATGGAGATTTCCTGCGCCAGCGTCAGATCGATGCCGTAAGCCTGGGCGATGAAGATGACGGCGAAAGTGCAGTACATCATCGAGCCGTCCAGGTTGAAGGAGTAGCCCATCGGCAGCACGAAGCTGGCGATCTTGTTGGAGCAGCCGAAGCGCTCCAGCTGTTCCAGGGTCTTGGGGTAGGCGGCTTCGGAACTGGCGGTGGTGAAGGACAGCAGCAGCGGTTCGCGCATCATGCCCATCAGCTTGAGCACGCGCGGGCCGATGAACATCGCGCCGGCCAGGATCAGCAGGCCCCACAGGATGCCGATGGACAGGTAGAACTCCGCCATGAACTTGCCGTAGGTGGCGAGGATGCTCAGGCCTTCCTTGGCCACGGTGGCGGCGATGGCGCCGAACACGGCCAGCGGCGCGAACAGCATCACGTAGCTGGTCACTTTCAGCATCACGTGGGCCACCACGTCAATGGTGTCGATCAGCAGCTTGGCGCGGTCGCCCAAAGCGGCCATCGCGCAGCCGAAGAACACCGAGAACACCACGATCTGCAGAATCTCATTGGTGGCCATCGCTTCAAACACGCTCTTGGGAATGGCGTGGGTGACGAAGTCCTTCACCGACAGCGCGCCGGCTTGGATGCCGCTGGTGGCGTGGGTGTCCGGCAGCGGCAGGTTGAGCGCCAAACCCGGCTTGAGCAGGTTGACCATGATCAGGCCCAGGGTCAGGGACATCAAGGACGCGCTGATGAACCAGAGCATGGTCTTGCCGCCGATGCGGCCCACGGTCTTGGCGTCGCCCATCTTGGCGATGCCAACGATCAGGGTGGACACCACCAAGGGTGCGATGATCATCTTGATCAGGCGCAGGAAGATGTCGGTCAGGATGGAGATATTGCTGGCGAAGGCTTTGATGTCGGCTTCGCTGGCGGCGTTCTCGCGATAGAGATAGCCGGTGATGATGCCCAGCACCAGGCCGATGAGGATCAGCCCTGTGAGTTTTTTCGACTGCATTGAGAAGTTCCTACCTGTATTTGAGAGCGTTTTGATAACAACACGGCAAGTTCGCAATGAAACAATGCCGGCGCCGGTCCGGTGGAGGGAGCAGCCGCTTCGTGTGTGTCAAGGTTGCCGATGTAGTGGCCTGCCTACGTTATTGTTGTTTGATTTTATTGGCATTGCTGCCAGTTGTAGGACAGTTGTTGACCTATTTAGGGGTGGGATTATAGTGAATTAGCGAACGCTTGTCTTTGTTGTATTTCGAGTCTTGAATTTCGCAGCGGAGTGTGTGTTGCGGAAACGAATGATGATGAACTTGCCATCGGGATGAAGGGCCGCCCCGGCGCCTTGCGGCGGCGGCCCGGTGTTTCAGTGGTGGATGTCCAGCGTGACGTCGCCGCGTTCCTCGGCCACGGTTTCCAGAATTTCCAGAATGGTGGCGTAAAGGTCCACGCCCAGCGCCTTGCGCGCTTCCTCGGTTTCGCGCCAGACGATCTCGAAGGGGCCCGTCACGTCTTTGGCCAGGCTGTCGTACAGCGCGTCCAGATTGCGGCCGAAGTGGGCCGGCAGGAGCAACTGGCGGCTCAGCTCGTCAAACAGCTGGTCCAGGCTCTTGATGTGGTGCAGTTCGCAAACTTTCACTGGCATGGTGGCACCTCGATGAAGCGGTTGTAGTGGTCTACGGTGACGAAACGCTGGCCGGAACCGGAGAACACGATGCGGTAAGCGCCGCGCTTGCCCCCTTTATAGTTCAGATCGGCTTCCTGCCATTGCCCCTTGGGCAGACGTTTTTCGTAATTGCCGAAACGGTCGCCGCCTATGGATTTGCCGTTGAGGCCGGGCACGCCCCACAGGCTGCGGCCGGGCTGCCAGCCGGCGTTCTTGGCCTGGCGCTTGTTGATGAATTGCGGCGGCAGCTGGCCGTTCTTGCCCAACTGGCTCAGCACCGCGCTCAGCTCGTTCTGGTTGAGCTTGTTGCCGGCTTGCTGATTGACTTGGACCGCCACCAGCGAGCATTGCGGCAAGGCCCAGGCGGCGGGGGCGGCGATCAGACAGGCCAGCGCCAACAGGCGCGATAGACGTGGAATCATTGGGCTTGCTCCAGAGGCAGGGATTCAACCGGGTGGTCGGCGCCTATCAGCAGCGGCAGGATGCGGCGCATGCCGGCGCTGTCGGCGTCGGTGGTGATGAAGCGGTAGGCCGGGGCGACGGCGGGCGCGGCGTCCGGCAGCAAGGAGGCCACGCGCCGGGCGATGGCCTCGGCCGGGTCGTACAAGGCGATGCCGTCGCCGGTCAGTTCGCGGATCAGCGGCTCCAGAAACGGGTAATGGGTGCAGCCCAGCGCGATGTGGTCGATGCGCTCGTCAAGTAGCGGCCGCACTACGGCCGCCACCAGTTCGCGCGTGCGCGGGCTGTCCAGCTCGCCGGCCTCCACTTGCTCCACCCAGCCCGTGCCCACGCGGCGCAGCACTTCAACGTGGCCGGCGTGGGTGTCCAGCAGTTTGCGCACCCGCTCGCTTTGCAGCGTGGCCTGGGTGGCCAGCACGGCGATGCGGCCGGTGCGGCTCATGGCCGCCGCCGGCTTGATCGCCGGCTCTATGCCCACCAGCGGGATGGAAAGCTCGCGGCGCATGGCGGCGATGCCGGCGGTGGTGGCGGTGTTGCAGGCCACCACCAGCAGGGTGGCGCCTTGTTCTTGCAGATAGCGGCCCATTCTGACGCTGCGCTCGGCGATGTCGCTGTGGCTGCGTTGGCCGTAGGGGCAGTAGGCCTGATCGGCCAGATAGGTGATGCCCCTGCCGGGCAGCGCGGCGCGCACGGCCTTCCATACCGAAAGGCCGCCGAGGCCGGAGTCGAACATCGCGATCATGATGCGTTTGTCAGTTGTTCTGGATGACGATCTTGGGGAATTTGCCGGAGAAGTCCTGGGCTTTCTCGCCCACCTTCACCGCCACTTTGCGGGCGATGGCCTTGTACAGTTCCGCCACCTTGCCGTCCGGGTCGGCCGCCACCGTGGGGGTGCCGCCGTCCGCCGCCAGGCGGATGCCCATGTCCAGCGGCAGGGAGCCCAGCACGTCCACGCCGAAGTCCGCCGCCATCCTCGCCGCGCCGCCTTCGCCGAAGATGTGTTCGGCGTGGCCGCAGTGGGAGCAGACGTGGATGGCCATGTTCTCCACCATGCCCAGGATGGGGATGCCCACTTTCTGGAACATGGTGACGCCCTTGCGCGCGTCCAGCAGCGCGATGTCTTGCGGAGTGGTGACGATGACGGCGCCGGTGACTGGCACTTTTTGAGACAGCGTCAGCTGGATGTCGCCGGTGCCCGGCGGCATGTCGATCACCAGATAGTCCAGATTGTCCCAGCGGGTGTCGTTGAGCAGCTGTTGCAGCGCCTGGCTGACCATGGGGCCGCGCCAGACCATGGCCTGGTCCGCGTCCACCAGATAGCCGATGGACATGGTCTGCACGCCGTGGCTTTCCAGCGGCTTCAGGCTTTTGCCGTCCGGGGTTTCCGGACGCTGGCCCTGCAAGCCCATCATCAGCGGCTGGGACGGGCCGTAGATGTCGGCGTCCAGGATGCCGACGCGCGCGCCTTCCGCGGACAGCGCCAGCGCCAGGTTGGCCGCGGTGGTGGATTTGCCCACCCCGCCCTTGCCGGAGGCGACGGCGATCACGTTCTTGACGCCGGAGAGCAGCGGCACGCCGCGCTGGGCGGAGTGGCTGGTGATCAGGCTGCCCACGCGCACGCTGAGTGTGCGTTGCTCGGCCAGCGGCGCCAGCGCGGCTTCAAAGCGCAGGCGAACCGGTTCGTGCTGGCTGTTGGCCGGATAGGCCAACACCACGTCCAGCGACAGTTCGGCGTCGCTGATCTTGATGTTTTTCACCGCCTTGGCGGCGACGAAGGGTTTGCCGGTGTTGTCGTCGATCAGGCTGGACACGGCTTCCAGCACTTGAGCATCGCTGAGTGACATGCTGTTTTCGGTTCCCGGTGAGGACTGGAAAAGGCGGGTGAGCTTGGAGAGCATGGGGAGGACATCCGTTGAATCTTTGGCTGTCCGGCAGTTTACCCCAACTTGCCCGCGCTGGCATCGGCGCGGGCGGGCGGGGGCTGCCGGCCTGGCTTATTTGACCACGTTGCCGGCGACGTTGAGCACGTCCCAGGTGCGGGCGAAGGGCGGCGCGTAGCAGAAGTCCATCATGCCCAGTTCGCGCGCGCTGACGCCCTTGGCGATGGCTACCGCCAGCGCGTCCAGCCGATGCACCACATCGCCGTTGCGGCCTATCATCTGCGCGCCCAGCAGCCGCCGGCTGCCGGTTTCGTAGCAGAGTTTGACGTGGACTTCCGCCTGGCCCGGCACGTAGTTGGTGTGGTTCTTGTCCTTGACCAGCACGCTTTGGCAATCAAAGCCGGCGGCGCGCGCCTGGGCTTCGGACAAGCCGGTGCGCGCGGCGTCCAGCGACAGCACCCGCACCGCGGCGGAGCCCAGGGTGCCCGGATAGGCCTGGCGGCCGCCGGCCAGGTTCTCGCCCACCAGCCGGCCCAGCTTGTTGGCCCCGGTGGCCAGCGCCACGTAGACCGGTTGGCCGGTCAGCTGATGCGGCGCGGCGGCGCAGTCGCCGGCGGCGTAGATGTCCGGCAGGCTGGTTTCGCCGTAGGCGTTGACCACGATGGCGCCGTTGCCCAGGCGCTGCAGGCCGGCGTCGGCGGCGAAGGCGGTGTTGGGGCGTATGCCTATGCTCAGCACCACCAGATCGGCCGGGTATTCGCCGCGCTCGGTGAGCACGCTTTGCACCGCGCCGTCGCCGCGCAGCGCGGTGACGGCCTCGGACAGGTGCAAGGCCACGCCGTGTTCGCGCAGCTCCTGCTCCATCAGGCCGGTGATTTCGGCGTCGAAGGCGTCCGGCATCACCCGTTCCGCCAGCTGGATCAGCCGCACGCGCTTGCCCAGGCGGACCATGGCTTCGGCCAACTCCAGGCCGATGAAGCCGGCGCCGATGATGGCGACTTCGCGCACTTCCTCGCGGGCCGCGGCCGCGCGCAGCGCCAGGCCGTCTTCCATCACCCGCAGCGTATGCACGCCCGGCAAGTCCAGGCCCGGCAGCGGGGGGCGGATTTCGCTGGCGCCGGTGGCGATCATCAGTTTGTCGTAAGTGGCGTCGAAGGCTTCGCCGTCCGCCAGCCGGCGCACGCGCACCCGCTTGGAGGCGGGGTCTATGCTCAGCGCCTGGTGGCCGGTGTGCACGCGGATATTGCGCTTGGCGAAGTCTTCCACGCTGAATTCGGCCATATAGCCGGGCTCGTCGAACTCGCCGCCGACGAAGTAGGGCAGGCCGCAAGCGCCGAAAGAGATGATGTCGGACATCTCGTAGACGTCGATTTCGGCTTGAGGCGCGCTGCGGCGCGCCTTGGCCGCCGCGCTCATGCCGGCGGCTTCGCCGCCGATGATGACGATTTTCATAGTGTGTTCCCGTCCGGGTTGTTGCTGTGCCGCATTGTGGGGCAGTTGGCGGCTTTAATGGAAAAACCGCCTAGTATGCTGGATTTACAGGTTGTAAATAGGCATTCCCAGGCGGTTTTCAAGGCGGAGTCTCGCGCAGCTTGTTAAGCCATTTCTTCGTCCAGATTGATCTCGCGGTCGCTATTGAACACCTGCATATCGGTCTGGCCCAGCAGGCGGCTGGTCACGGTGCCGGCGGTGATGGAGCCGCTGACATTGAGCGCGGTGCGGCCCATGTCGATCAAGGGCTCGATCGAGATCAGCAGGCCGGCCAGCGCCACCGGGAAGTCCAGCGCGGACAGCACGATCAGCGCGGCGAAGGTGGCGCCGCCGCCAACGCCGGCCACGCCGAAGGAACTGATGGTGATGATGGCGATTAGCGGCACGATGAAGTGCAGATCCATCGGATTGACGCCCACGGTGGGGGCGATCATCACCGCCAGCATGGCCGGGTAGATGCCGGCGCAGCCGTTCTGACCGATGGTGGCGCCAAAGGAGGCGGCGAAGTTGGCGATGCCGTCCGGAATGCCCAGCAGCTTGTTCTGGGTGGCCACGTTCATCGGGATGGAGCCGGCGCTGGTGCGCGAGGTGAAGGCGAAGGTCAGCACCGGGATCACTTTTTTAGTCCAGCGCAGCGGATTGACGCCGGCCAGGCCCACCAGCAGCAGGTGCACGGCGAACATCAGCAGCATCGCGCCGTAGGAAGCCAGCACGAAGTTGATCAGGTTGACGATGTCGGCCCAGCTGGAACCGGACACCACCTTGGTCATCAGCGCGAATACGCCGTAAGGGGTCAGGCGCAGCACCAGGGTCACCATGCGCATCACGATGGCCTGGGCCACGGCGATGAAATGGCTGAAGCTGGCGAACAGCTCGGGTTTTTTGCGGGCGATGCCGGTGGCGGACAGGCCGATCAGCACGGAGAAGATCACCACCGCGATGGTGGAGGTCTTGCGCGCGCCGGTCATGTCAAGGAAGGGGTTGGCCGGCAGGAAGTCCAGCACCAGCTTGCTGAAGGACAAGTCCTCCACCGTGCTCAGGTTCTTCACCAGCGATTCGCCGCGCGCCACCTCGGCGGCGCCGGCGGTCAGGCCCTCGGCGCTGAGGCCGAACAGATTGGCCATCAGAATGCCGGCGCCGGCGGCGAGCATGGTGGTGAACAAGAGCACGCCCAGAGTGGCGGCGCTGATCTTGCCCAGCGAGGAGCCGCCTTCCAGCTTCAGCAGCGCGGCGATGATGGACACCATGATCAGCGGGATCACGATCATCTGCAGCAGCTTGACGTAGCCGGAGCCGATGATTTCGCACAGTTCCAGGCAGGCGGCCAGCGCCGGCGAGCCGGGTTGGGCCAGCCATTGCAGCGCGGCGCCGAAGGCGACGCCCAGCGCCAGGCCGGTGAAGACCCGCTTGGTGAAGGAGACGTGAGTGCGTTGCTGCTGCCACAGCAGCGCCAACAAGGCCAGCGTGACGGCTAGCGTGGCGATGACGGTCAAGGTCATGGGAAACCCCTTAATCTATTGGTTTTGTCGTCCGGTTCCGCTGGCCGCCCGGGCCGGCTTGGCGTCAAAGCGCAGGGGCGGGTTTTGGGGTGGGGCGGCGAGCTGGGCTCAGCGTAGCGACGGCGCAGCGTCGGCATTTTGAGCGAGGTCAGACGAGCTTGGAATCCTGATAAAAAAGCTTCGCCCGGCGGGGCGCCGCTGGCGGGAGCCCGCACGGCCGCGCCGGGGAATACGGCGAAAAGCGGCGATTTTACCGATATTCCCCGCGCTTTACTCATATTAATAAGCATAAGCTTATTGATTGTTTTTCTATCAATCGCGCCGTGGCGCCGAGCCGGAGCGATCGACGATGGCTTGGCCGGCGCCTGCGCGCTCGTCTCGCTTCTCTTGGCGGGGGCGTGGGGTGTTTGAGTTGCAAATTGCTGTTTTTATTGTGTTTGTGGCAAAAATTGCTTTGCGCGCTAGGCTTTCTGCAGGTACAATTGCGCCCCTTTTTCGCTTTATTTGGCCCTTGTCCGTCCGGCCGCATGGGCAAGCGCGCCGCTTGCCGGTCTCAGAAAGGCTGCATCTCCCTAATGTCCGCTCTACACGCAAAGCTTAGCCGTTCCAATCTATTGTTTCCGCTGGCCCTGGTTCTGTTCGAATTCGCCGTCTACATCTGCAACGACATGGTGCAGCCGGCCATGTTGGCGGTCACCCGGGAATTCCTGGTCGACGCCTCCTGGGTGCCGGCGTCCATGACCGCCTTCCTGCTGGGCGGCGCGCTGCTGTCCTGGCTGACCGGCCCTCTGTCCGACCGCATCGGCCGCCGGCCGGTGCTGCTGTTCGGCGTCGCCTACTTCACCGTGACCTGCCTGGCCACCTATCTGGTGAACTCCATCGAGGCCTTCATCGCGCTGCGTCTGCTGCAGGGCATTGGCCTGTGCTTCATCAACGCCGTCGGTTACGCCGCGGTGCAGGAAGCCTTTGAAGAAAAAGCCGCGGTCAAGGTCACCGCCTTGATGGCCAATGTGGCGCTGATCGCGCCGCTGGCCGGCCCGCTGGCCGGCGCCGCGCTGATGGAGCTGGCGCCGTGGCGCACCAGCTTCCTGCTGATCGCCGCGCTGTCCTTCCTGGCCTTGCTGGGCCTGATCTGGAAAATGCCGGAAACCACCCAGCCCAGCCACGAGAAGCTGCCGCTGGCGCAGATGGGCCGCGATTATCTGAAAGTGTTCGGCAACGGCCGCTTCGTGCTGTCCGCGCTGTGCATCCCGCTGCTGGCGCTGCCGCTGATGGGCTGGATCGCCATGTCGCCGGTGCTGCTGGTGAATGATCTGCACATGAGCGCGCTGGAATACGGCCTGATGCAGCTGCCGGTGTTCGGCGGCCTGATCGCCGGCAATCTGGCGCTGGTGCTGGTGGCCGGCCGCTGGCCGCTGGGCCGTTCCGCGCTGATCGGCATGTGGCCCATCGTGATCGGCCTCAGCCTGATGCTGTCCGGCGTGCTGTTGTCCGCGCATCCGCAATACTTCATGGTGGCCGGCATGACGCTGATGGCTTTCGGCGAAGGCCTGGCGTTTGGCGTGCTCTACCGTTTTGCGCTGATGTCCTGCGACGCCGCCGGCAAGGGCACGGTGTCCGCCAGCATGAGCATGTTGTCCATGGCCGGCTACGCGCTGGGCGTGGAGCTGTTCCGCATCGCTTACCAGCAGGCCGGCATGCTCGGCTTCGCCTGCCTGTCGCTGGCCTTCTCGCTGGCCTATGTGCAGGTGGCGCGCCGCACCGTGCGCGGGGCCATGCTGGAGCGCGCGCAACAGGCCGAGGCCAAGCAGCCGGAACTGGCCAATCAGGCTTCCTGAGCCCGAACCCGTCCCCGCTGGCACAGCCCGGCCCGCATGCGCGGCCGGGCTTTGTCTTGATGGCCGCTGTTTCCCGGATATCCGTCGTGACCGCCGGGGGCGACTGCCTCTATAATCGATCGTTTCAGATCGCACCTTTGGAACAATCCTAATGAGCAAACGCAAGATTCTGGTGACCAGCGCACTGCCTTACGCCAACGCGGGGCTGCATCTGGGTCACATGCTGGAACAGATTCAGACCGATATCTGGGTGCGCTTCCAGAAGATGCGCGGCCACGAATGCTATTACGTCTGCGCCGACGACACCCACGGCGCCCCCATCATGCTGGCGGCGGAAAAACAGGGCATCACCCCGGAGCAGTTGGTGGACAGCGTGCGCGAACTGCACCTGGCGGATTCTCAGGGCTTCCTGATCGGCCACGACAACTACTACAGCACCAATAGCCCGGAGAACAAGGCGCTGGCGGAGCAGGTGTATCTGGCCTTGAAAGCCGACGACAAGATCGCCTGCCGCACCATTGAGCAGTTGTTCGACCCGGAAAAGCAGATGTTCCTGCCGGACCGCTTCGTCAAGGGCGAATGCCCCAAGTGCAGCGCCAAGGATCAATACGGCGACAACTGTGAAGTCTGCGGCGCCACTTACAACCCCACCGAACTGAAGAACCCGTACTCGGCGGTGTCCGGCGCCAAGCCGGTGCTGAAAACCTCCGAGCACTATTTCTTCCGTCTGGGCGAGTGCGCCGACTTCCTCAAGCAATGGACCGGCGGCAGCAGCGTGCGCGCCGACGGCGCGACCCAGCCGCATTTGCAGCCGGAATCGCTGAACAAGATGAACGAGTGGATTTCCGGCGGCCTGCAGGACTGGGACATCAGCCGCGACGCGCCGTACTTCGGCTTTGAAATCCCCGGCGCGCCGGGCAAGTACTTCTATGTGTGGCTGGACGCGCCCATCGGCTACATGGCCAGCTTCAAGAACCTGTGCGATCGCAGCGGCCTGAATTTCGACGAGTGGTTCGGCAAGGACAGCCGTACCGAGATGTACCATTTCATCGGCAAGGACATCCTGTACTTCCACGCGCTGTTCTGGCCGGCGATGCTGAACTACTCCGGCCTGCGCGCGCCCACCGGCGTGTTCGCCCACGGCTTCCTCACCGTGGACGGGCAGAAGATGTCCAAGTCGCGCGGCACCTTCATCCAGGCCAAGAGCTATCTGGATTGCGGCCTGAATCCGGAATGGATGCGCTATTACATCGCCGCCAAACTGAACGGCCGCATCGAAGACATCGATCTGAACCTGAACGACTTCGTCGCGCGGGTGAATTCCGACTTGGTGGGCAAGTTCGTCAACATCGCCAGCCGCTCCGCCGGCTTCATCGCCAAGCGCTTTGACGGCATGCTGGCCAGCCAGGTTAGCGACGGCGACATCCTCGCCAAGCTGCAGGCCGCCGCCGATGAGCTGGCCGCCGCCTTCGAAGCGCGCGAATACGCCAAGGCGCTGCGCGACGTGATGGCGCTGGCGGACGTGGTCAACGCCTACGTGGACGCCAACAAGCCGTGGGAACTGGCCAAGCAGGAAGGCCAGGACGCGCGCTTGCAGGAAGTCTGCACCGTATTAATCAACGCCTTCCGCCTGCTCACCATTTACCTGAAGCCGGTACTGCCCAAGCTGGCCGAAGGCGTGGAAGCCTTCCTCGACGTGGCGCCGCTCGCCTGGAGCGACGCCGCCAACCTGCTGCTGGGCAAGAAGATCCACGCCTACCAGCACCTGATGCAGCGCATCGACCCGGTGCTGATCGACAAACTGATAGAAGCGAACAAACAGAATATGCAAGCCACCGCAGACACCCCGGCCGCCGCTCAATACGAGCCGCTGGCCGAAACCATCAAGATCGACGACTTTGCCAAGCTGGACCTGCGCATCGGCAAGGTGCTGGAGTGCAACTTCGTCGAAGGCTCGGACAAACTGCTGCAGTTCACAGTGGATATGGGCTTTGAGAAGCGCAACATCTTCTCCGGCATCCGCAAGGCTTATCAGGAGCCGGAAAAACTGGTGGGCCGCAATGTGGTGGTGGTGGCCAATCTGGCCGAGCGCAAGATGCGCTTCGGCGTATCGCAGGGCATGATCGTCTGCGCTTCCGGCCAGGACGACAGCGAAGGCCTGTTCCTGCTGGACGCCGATCAAGGCGCCAAGCCGGGCATGCGCATAGGCTGAGCCGGTAGTTCCTAATCCTGACTGTTCTTTTTACTAGTTGGGTCCCGCGGCCCCTGCTGTCATATTGGCATGCAGGGGCCGCGTCATTTCGCGGCCCCGAAACCTTCACCGGGCTGTCATCTGAGGCTGTTACATTCACTGCAAGCCAAATGCGAAACATTCTCGTCCGGCTGGCGGAACTTTTGAAAATATGGTATGTCTCTAGATGAAATGAATTTTGAACAACCCAAAAAAAAGAAAAAGGAATGAACCATCATGAAAATTTCTCAACTGAAACCCGGCTACAAAATCCTTGAGCACAAGGACAGCGGCTCTACCATGCATTACGAAGTGGTCAGCATTCGACAGGTTGGCAAGATGTTTGAAGTGACTTTCAAGTCCGCCTTGGGCTTGGCCAGCGCCTTGTATCCCGCCAACGCCTTCATTCAGGCGGCCGCCTGATGCCACTCCCCTGCGTTTGTCCATTCCATTGCGCAGATTACAGATGAAGCCCCGCAAAATGCGGGGCTTTGTTTTTGGCCCGTCCTTTTTCTCCCCCTGCGAAAAACTCAAGTCAGGCAGTTGACGTTTCGATGCAAATTGTTCATGCTTTTTGCATTTGAAGGCGGAGGCGCCGTGCCGAAACGCGCAAAACTGATACTGGAAATCATCGTCAATTTCCTGCTGCCCTGGTTGTGCTACCGCTATGGCGAGCCGCGCTGGGGCGAAGCCGGCGCGCTGATGTTTTCCGCCTTGCCGCCGGTGCTGTGGAGCGTGATCGAGCTGTTGCGCTTCCGGCGCGTGGACGCTTTGAGCCTGCTGGTGTTGTTGGGCATAGGCTTGTCCTTGCTGGCCATGCTGCTGGGCGGCGACGTGCGCCTGCTGTTGCTGCGCGAGTCCCTGATCACCGGTTTGATCGGCTGCGGCTTTCTGCTGTCCTTGGCGCTGCGTCGGCCGCTGGTGTTCTATCTGGCGCGGGCGACCTTGGCGCGGGAATCGGAGCAGGGGCGGGAGCGGTTCGAACAACTATGGCGCGCGGATGGCTTCAGGCGCGCCATCCAGCGGATGACGTTGTGGTGGGGCTTGGGCTTGAGCCTGGAGGCGGGCGGGCGCGCTTATCTGGCCTGGACCTGGCCGGTGGAGCGTTTTCTGCTGGTGGCGCCCTTCATCAGCTACGGCGTGATGGGTGGGCTGTGCCTGATGACCTTGCTGTATAGGCGGAAGATGCGCCGCGAAGCCGCCGTGGCCATGGCCGCGCTTTGAAGCGGATCTCGGGCGAATAGACAAAAAAAAGGGCCGCAAAAGCGGCCCTGAAGTTCCGTGATGAACACTTAGGAGGAAAGACACGGCTGCTTGTTTTGCGGCTTCGCTGGCAGTCGAAACCGCAGCGGCAATGTCTTCCAAAATGCACAAGATCGCGCCCGCATCGGCAGCGCCTGTTGGCAGACAGGCATCTGACTTCTCGGGCCGCAATCGCTCGGGGAGAACGACTGCGCTGACCTTGAGTTCACTTTAGACGGTCTTTGTTGATCAGGTGTGTGGTAGTAAAGATCAACTGTTAACAAGTATGAATCGTCTTGGTGCGAACTTTCCCCGCATCAGAAATCTTTTTTTCCAAAACGCTTGACCAGAAAAACGGGGCGGGGTATAGTTCGCTCCTCTGCACGAAACACAGCAGACAGATCAGACGCGGGGTGGAGCAGTCTGGTAGCTCGTCGGGCTCATAACCCGAAGGTCGTAGGTTCAAATCCTGCCCCCGCAACCAAGTTAAAAAACCCGAAGCCAAACGGCTTCGGGTTTTTTGCGTTTTACTTTCCTTCTCGATTAAGCCAGTTCGTTCAACTGCCGGAAAATATCTTCCAGCTTCAGTTGCAAGGGTTCCAGCAGCGCCTGCACTCCGGGGCCGGACAGCGCCCGGTCTTCATGATGGCTTAGCAGGCCGGCCAAGGTGGCCAGCGCGGCGTTGACTCCGCTCAGTTCCACCAGATTTTGCTCCAGCGTCTTTTCCACTTGCGCCAACGCGTGTTCCAATTGCGGCCATTCCGGCTGCGGCTCCCGCCGCAGCTGCTCCAGGTTCTGGCGGAGCAGTGTCAGCATCGGAATCGTCGCCGGCATGCTTGGGGATGGGCGTAAGGCGGCTTGGTCCATGAGTTTGCCTTTCAAATGCCGCTGACGGCGCCCAGTCGTTCACAGGGCGGGTAGGCCAGCATGAATGTCCGGAAAAATTTCAGGAAGGCGGTTTCCGCGGCGCTGAGGCTGCGCTCGCGATGCCACATCAGGTAGATGTCGATATCGGCGACGCCTTGTTCCGGCGGCAGCCGCCATAAGCGCTGCTGCACAATGTCGTTGGCGACGCTATGTTCCGGCAACGCGCCGATGCCGTAGCCGGCGAAGATCATGCGGCGAATCTCGTCCAGGCTGGGAGAACTGGCGACGATGCGGCCGGTGAAGCCGGCTTGTTCGCGGAAAATGGTCAGCGGAGACAGGCAGTCGCCCAGTTGATCGCTGGAAAAACTGACGAAGTTTTCCGTCAGCAGATCGGTCAGTTGCAAGTCCATTTCGCCAAACAGCCTGTGATGTCGGCCGCAATACAGCGCAAAGCGCTGCGGGAAAATACAGACTTGCTCCAGTTTGTCCACGGCGAAGCGGGACAGGCTCAGGCCCAGGCCGGCTGTTTTCTGCTGCAGCGAGTTGATGATGTCGGCGCTGCGCATCACGTCAATGCGCAAGTCCACGCGTGGATGGCAGCGATGGAATTCGGCCAGACATTTGTCGTAGACGGCTGATTCGATGCGGCTGATGGTCAGCAGGACCATCAGGCCGGCGACATCGTGGTGATGGGGCGTTTGCTGCAAGCCAAGTTGCAGCCGGGACACCGCTCCGCGCACTTCGCCGGCGATGCGATAAACCTCCTCCCCGGCCTTGGTCAAGGCGAAGTGCTGCGGCGAGCGCTGGCTGATCAGGCGCATGTTCAGATGTTCTTCCAGTCTTTGCAAGGAACGGCTGATCGCCGGCTGAGTCAGGTGCAGGCGGACGGCGGCGCGGCTGATGCCGCGCTCTTCGACGATGACCAGATAGGTGCGCAGCAGGTTCCAGTCCAGGGTGTCGTTAAGCCGGCCGAAGACGGCTTCCACAGTGTTGGCGCGCTTTTCCATGCGAAGCCTCTCGCGCTCAGGGCCGCAGCAGGCCGGAGAAGAACTGTCCGGCGTTGCGGCCCAGGCTGTCCAGGTGATAGCCGCCTTCCTGCACGATGACGGTGGGAAGGCGCAATTGAGCGATCCGCCGACCCAGGCGGGCGAAGCCGGGGCTGCTGAAGGCGATTTTGGATTGCGGGTCCTCCTGGTAGATGTCGAAGCCCAGCGACAGCACCAGAGCGTCGGCCTGGAAGTGGTGGATTGCGGCACAGGCCGGTTCCAGTTGTCGGAAGAAGGCCTCTTCATCGCTGCCATGGGGCAGGGGCAGGTTCAGATTGTGACCCTGGCCGGCGCCTGCGCCGCATTCGTCGGCGAAGCCGGCCACCACCGGGTAGAAATTGGTGGGATCGCCGTGGATGGAGACGAATAGTGTGCCGTCGCGCGCATAGAAGATGTCCTGAGTGCCTTGGCCGTGGTGCATGTCGGTGTCCAGGATGGCGATGCGAGGGCAGGCGGGGCGCAGGCTTTCCGCGGCGATGGCGGCATTGTTCAGATAACAGAAACCGCCGGCGCCGTCGGGACGGGCATGATGGCCGGGCGGGCGACACAAGGCGTAGGCGAAGCGTTCTCCCGCCTGGACGGCCGCCGCGGCCGAAACCGCGCTCTGGGCCGACCAATATGCGGCCAGCCAGGTGTCGGCGCCAATCGGGCAGCTGCCGTCCAGCTGGTGTTTGGCGGCTTGGGCCAGGATGCCGCGACCGGCGTTGGGCGAACGCACAAAGATATTGGATATCAGTTCATCGCCCCATTCGCCTTGGCCGGCGGCAAGCCAGGCCTCGTGCCCGTGCTGGAGGAATTCAAGGTAGTCGCGCTGATGCACCGCTTCGAGGGGGGCCATGCCGTGGTCGGCGGGCTCGTGGAGCGGGAATTGCAATTGACGCACCGCGGACAATAGGGCGTCGATGCGCTGCGGCACTTCCTGCGCTTGGCGCATTTGGCCGCGAGACAGATAGCTTTGCGGTTGATGCCGGCGTTGCAGCGGATGGAAAAAAGTTTTCATGAGGCGTTGTCCTGTGCGTTGGCGCGAGCCAGCACGGCGTGGAGCAGCACATTGGCGCCCATGGCCGCATGCTCGGGTTCGATGGATTCGGCTTCGTTATGACTGATGCCGTCGAGGCAGGGGATGAAGACCATGGCGCTGGGACAGTGGCGAGCCAGCACGATGGCGTCGTGGCCGGCGCCGCTGACGATGTCTTGGTGGGGATAGCCCAGCCGGGCGGCGGCCTCGGCCAGCAAGCGCTGGCAGCCGGCGTCGAACGGGGTGGGCGGGGCATGCCATAGCGTTTCGATGCGGGCGGCGATGCCGCGCGCCTGCGCGACGCTGCGGATCCGCTCGCAGATGTCGTTGGCCATGAGCTGCAGGCCGGCGGCGTCCGGATGGCGCAAGTCCAGGCTGAATTGAACCTTGCCCGGCACGGTGTTGCGCGAAGGTTTGCTTATCGTCAGCTGGCCGCAAGTCCACAAGGCTTGTGGGTAGCGGCTGGGCGCGTCGTTCTCCCATTGCGTCAGGATGGCGGCCGCCGCCTGCAGCGCGTCCCTGCGGTATGCCCGCGGCGTGGTTCCGGCGTGGGCGCCGGCGCCTTCAAGCTCCGCCTCCAGCCACAAGATGCCTTGTCCGCCGCTGACCACGCCGATCGGCAGCCGCCGCGATTCAAGAACAGGGCCTTGTTCGATGTGCGCTTCGAAATAGGCGTCCGGCATGGGGCCGGGCGTTGCGCGGGGGCCCTGACAGCCGCTGGCCTGCAAGGCGGCGGCCAGCGTGACGCCCTGGCTGTCGGCGGCGCGCAGCGCCTGTTCCAGCGGCAATTCGCCGGCAAACACAGAGGAGCCGAGCATGGCGGGCGCGAAGCGCGCGCCTTCTTCATTGGTCCAGCAGGCGATCTCGAGCGGACGTCGCGTTTCGACATCATGGTCGTTCAGCGCGCGAATCACTTCCAAGGCGGCCAGCACGCCGTAGACGCCGTCAAAATTGCCGCCTTCCGGCTGGCTGTCCAGATGGCTGCCCATCATCACCGGCGCCAGTTCGGCGCAGCGTCCCCGGCGGCGGGCGAAGAGATTGCCGACGGCGTCGCTCTCCAGGCTCAGGCCGGCTTGCCGGCACCAAGTGGAGAACAGCCGCCGGGCGGCGACATCCTCGGCGCTGAGCGCCAGGCGGCAGACGCCGCCGCGGCCGGTGGCGCCGATTTGAGACATGGCAAGCAGGCTTTGCCATAGGCGGGCGGAGTCTATGTTCAGCATGGAGGGGCCCCTCAGGCTTGGTCTGCATGGAGGTGGCGCAGGCGGTCCAGCGCCACGACGGACAGCAGGGAGACGGCGGACATCAGTGAATAGAATATCGCCAGCGGCCACCATTCGCCGTGGTAGCGCTGGGCCAGCATGGTGCCTATCAAAGGCGTCAGACCGCCGGCGATGGCGCCGCAGACTTGGTAGGACAGGGAGATGGCGGTATAGCGCACCCGGGTTTCGAAGATACCGCTGACGAAGCCGGCGATCACCGAGTAAAAGCTGGCCATGCAAATCACGCAGATGGCGATGCCCATCACCATCAACCAGGCATTGCCGCTGGCCGCGCCTTGCTTGACCAGCACGAACATCGGATAGGGGGACAGGATGGCCAGCGCCGCGGCGATTTTCAGGAAGCGGGCGGCGCCGAATCTTTGGCCCAGCCAGGCGGCCAGCGGCTGGATGGCGAATTGAATGAAGGCGACGTAGAACAGACAGGCCAGAATCGCGGGTTTGGCCAGGCCCAGGTATTCGGTGGTGAACACGATCATGAAGGTGTTGGTGAAATAGACGCCGGCAATGCCTATGGTGTTGGCGCCTATGCACAACAGCAGCAAGGGCCAGGCCTTGCGCACCACCTCCAGCAGCGGCGCGGCGCTGGCGGCCCGCTGTTGGCGGCTGGTTTCAAACTCGGGGGATTCGTTCACGCCCAAGCGAATCAGCAGGCCGATCAGCAGCAGGCCGGCGCTGGCGAGGAAGGGCAGCCGCCAGCCGTAGTCCAGCATGGCCTGCGGCTCCATGGCGGTGACCCACTTGAAGGCCAGCAAGGACAGGATCAAGCCGGCCGGGCTGCCGAGTTGGGCAAAGGAGGCGAACAAGGTGCGGCGTTGGCGGCCGGCGTGTTCGCCGGCGATCAGCACCGCGCCGCCCCATTCTCCGCCTACGGCGACGCCTTGCAGCACCCGCAGCGCCACCAGCGCGACGGGCGCCCAAAGGCCGATCTGCTGGTAGGTGGGCAATAGGCCGATGCAGACGGTGGCGATGCCCATCAGCATCAGGGTGATGACCAGGGACTTTTTGCGGCCCAGCCTGTCTCCCAGGTGGCCGAAGACGATGCCGCCGAGGGGACGGGCGAAAAAGCCGACGGCGAAGGTGCCAAGCGCGGCCATGCGGCTGAGAAAGGGGTCGCCGGGAGGGAAGAACAACTGGCCGAACACCAGGGCGGCGGCGGTGCCGTAGATGTAGAAGTCGTACCATTCGATCATGGTGCCGACAAAGGCGGCCAGTCCGGCGCGCGCCGGTTGACGGGCGCCTGGGGCAAGCTGCCCGGATTTGCTATTACCTGAAATAATATTTTCCATGTCGGTGGTCCGCCCTTGGGAGAGGGTTGATCGTATTGCCGGCAAGGTGAATTTATTGCGCACAGAGCAGGTGTCGTCAAATCATCAATATGCATCCAGGCTATTACTGTGGTTCATATTTTTCCGGCGTCCTCGTCGTCGGCGGCGTCGAGAGGGAGGCTGTTGCTGGATGCCGCGCTGCCTTATAGTGCTTTCATCCATCCGCATTCAGGAGCCGCAGCATGCGCATTGCCGTTTTCGACGCCAAGAATTACGACCGCCACGCGCTGGAGGCCGCCAATCAAAGCCACCATCATCAATTGCAGTTTTTCGAACCGCGTCTGAATCTGGACACCGTGGGCCTGGTTCAGGACGTGGACGCGGTCTGCCCCTTCGTCAACGACAGGCTGGACGCGGCGGTGGTGGCCAAACTGGCGGCGGCGGGGGTGAAGCTGGTGACTTTGCGCTGCGCCGGCTACAACGGCGTGGATCTGGCGGCCTGCCGCCGGCACGGCATCGCGGTGACCCGGGTGCCGGCCTATTCGCCGCACGCGGTGGCCGAGCACGCCTTCGCCTTGCTGCTGGCAGTGGTGCGCCGCATCCACAAATCCTATACCCGGGTGCGGGAGATGGATTTTTCCTTGGATGGACTGGTGGGTTTCGATTTGCACGGCAAGACCATGGGCGTGTTGGGCGCCGGCCGCATCGGCCAGGCCACGATGTCCATCGCACGCGGCTTCGGCATGCGGGTGCTGGCTTACGATCTGTATCCCAACGCCGAGCTGGCGGCGAGCCTGGGCTGCGAGTTCGTGTCCTTGGAGGAGGTCTGGCGGCAGGCGGACGTGATCAGTCTGCATCTGCCGCTGACGGCGGAGAGCCGGCATGTGGTCAATCGTGAAACGCTGGCGCGGATGAAGCCGGGCGCGGTCTTGATCAATACCAGCCGCGGCGGCCTGATCGATACCGCCGCCTTGCTGGAGGCCTTGAAGGCCGGGCGCTTGTCCGGCGTGGGCCTGGACGTGTACGAGATGGAAGAGGGCGTGTTTTTCGAGAATCTGTCGGAAAGCGGGCTGCAGGACGATCAGCTGGCGCGGCTGCTGACTTTCCCCAATGTGCTGGTGACTTCGCACCAAGGCTTTCTGACGCGCGAGGCACTGATGAATATCGCCGACACCACTTTGGGCAATGCCGGCGCTTTCGAGCGGGGAGAGGCGCTGGTCAACGCCGTCTCCGCCTAGTTGGGGCTGCTAAGAAAACTGCACAGAGAAGCTGAGCCAAGGCGCGCCGACGCAGGCAGTAAGTCCTAGGACAAGAAGGCGCGACGTAGGGTCAGGGATGCTGTTAGCGGGTCTTAGCGTCTGTTTACGATTTCGCGAGCCAGAGCGAGACAAGGCGTTGAGGCTGAGAAAGCGGAATGTACGGGGGTACATGAGCATTTCGAAGGGGTTTTCAACGCCGTATCGCTGAAGCGCAGCAGACTTTAGAGGTTCTTAGGGCAGGTCGCGGCGGAACACCCAGTTGAGCTCGCTGGAGGCCGCCGCATCGAAGGCGTAGCCGGCGCTGTCGAAGTGCTTGAGCTGCTCCGGCTGGCTGACCTGATGCAGCGCGGCCCAGCGCGCCATCATGCCGCGCGCGCGCTTGGCGTAGAAGCTGATGATTTTGTACTGGCCGTTCTTGCGGTCCTGGAACACCGGGGTGATCAGGCTGCCGTTGAGCTTGGCCGGCTTCACCGCTTTGAAGTATTCCTCCGAGGCCAAGTTCACCAGCACCGGGTCTTTTCTTTGCTCCAGCACCGCGTTCAGCGCGTGGGTGACGGTGTCGCCCCAGAACTCGTACAGGTTTTTGCCGCGCGGGTTGCTCAGGCGGGTGCCCATCTCCAGCCGGTAGGGCTGCATCAGGTCCAGCGGCCGCAGCGCGCCGTAGAGGCCGGACAGGATGCGCAAATGGTTTTGCAGATAGCTCATCTGCCCCGGCTCCAGGCTGGCGGCGTTCAGGCCTTCGTAGACGTCGCCCTTGAAGGCCAGCACCGCCTGTTTGGCGTTGGCCGGGCTGAACGGCGCTTGCCAGTCGTGGTAGCGGCCCACGTTCAATTGAGCCAGCGCGTCGCTGATGCTCATCAGCTTGCCGATTTCCAGCGGGCTCTTGGCGCGCAGCACCTGAATCAGTTCGGCGCTGTGATGCAGAAAGTCCGGCTGGGTGTAGTGATCGGTGGCGGCGGGGGTGTCGAAGTCCAGCGTCTTGGCTGGGGAGATGACCATCAGCATGAGGTGAATCCTTATTGAGCAGCCGTCATTGTACTGGACTGCGCCGGGCTTGGCCCGTCGTCGTGACCGGCGGCGCGCTTGGCTCTAGAATGCAGGCCGGGATTTGAATCTATGATGGTCTGGCAAGGAGAGGACATGCGGGTATTGGTGCAAAGGGCGAGGCAGGCGTCGGTGACGGTGGAAGGGCGCGTGACCGGAGAGATCGGTCCCGGCCTGCTGTTGCTGGTGGGCATTGAGGAGGAAGACGGGGCGGAGGATATCGCCTGGCTGACGCGCAAGCTCAGCCAACTGCGGATCTTCAACGACGAGGCCGGCGTGATGAACCGCTCGGTGCTGGATTGCGGCGGCGAGGTGTTGGCGGTCAGCCAGTTCACCTTGTTCGCCAGCACCAAGAAGGGCAATCGGCCGTCGTATTCGCGCGCGGCGCGGCCGGAGCGCTCCAGCCCCCTGTTCGATCAATTTGTCGCCTCGATGGCGCAGGCCTTGGGCAAGCCGGTGCCCACCGGGGTGTTTGGCGCGGACATGCAGGTGGCGCTGGTCAACGATGGTCCGGTGACGATCTGGCTGGACAGCAAGACGATGGAGTGAGAGATGGAAGGCAGCCGCTGGCGCTCCTGGCGCATTCTGCTGACGCCGTATTATCTGGACCTGTACGCCCGGCAGGCGCATGTGCTGCGGGTGGCCGCGGCGTTTTTGGTGGGTTTGGCCTTGAACCTGCTGTTCGAGATACCGCATGGCAGTTGGATGCTGGTGACCATTCTGATCGTGCTGGGCAGCGTGCCGCACTGGGGCGGGGTGAGGCGCAAGGCCTTGCAGCGCATGGGCGGCTCTTTGCTGGGGGCGGCGGCCGGCCTGGTGGCCATGGCCTTGTATCGCCATTCGCCGCTGTCCTGCTATCTGTGGATGACGGCGCTGGTGATGCTCAGCGCCTGGTTCGCGCTGGGCAAGGGCGAATATCTGGCGCTGCTGGTGGGGCTGACCATGGTGATTGTCGCCGGCCTGGGCAACGAGCCGGTGGAGGCCGCGCTGTGGCGCGGCTTCAATGTGCTGGCCGGTTCCTTGCTGGGCTTGGTGGCCGCGGGCCTGTTTCCTTTGCGGGCGATAGACAGCTGGCGTTTTTTGCTGGCGGACAATTTGCGCGAAGCGGCCACCCTGTACAGCAAGATCGCGCGGCGGCGCGAGGTGGACGCCGGCTTGGCGCTGGAGCGTTTCAACAGCCGCTTGATCCGGATGCGGGCCTTGGTGGCGGCGGTGGTGCAGGAGTCCGGCCTGCCCGCGGCGGGTTTCGACGCCATCCAGCGGCGTCAGCGCGCACTGTGCAGCTTGCTGGACCGGATGGGCGAGGTGGCCCAGAACACGCCGGCCCTGAGCGACGGCGCCGAGCAGCGCCGCGCCATCGTGCGCACGCTGATGCGCGCCGCTCACGGCATGCGCTTCAATCAGCCGGCGATGCTGGCGGAGGTGCTGAGCGAGGCGGTCAGTCCGCTGGCGCTGGACAAGCCCTCGTATTGCCACTGGCTGACCGCGGAGTTCAATCTGGTCGCCGAGCATTTGCGCGAGGATTTGGCGTTGCTGCTGCCCAGCCTGATGCAGGTGCCGCCGCCCAGCCGCGGGGTGCTGCTGATGGTGTGGCACTGGCTGAGCAGCGCCAGCCAGGGGCGCAGCCGTTAGCGGCGGACATGAAAAAAGCCAGGGCTCGCCCTGGCTTTTTCTTGCGGCCCAAGTCCTTACAGGCCCTGGATGCGCACTTTCTGGCCCGGCTGCAGCCGGGTCAACTGGCGGGAATCGTTCCAGCGCTGGATGTCGTTGTGATTGACGCCGAAGCGGCGGGCGATGCTGAACAGGGTGTCGCCGCGCTGCACCACGTATTCCGCCGGCACGCTGCCGGTGGCGCGCTGGTTGATCTGCAGGCCGCTGACTTTCAGCAAGGCGTCTTGCTGAGCCTGGCTGGCGCGGCTGTCCGCCAGCAGGGTCACGCCCTTGTCCAGGGTTTTATTGACGTTGAGCACCTGGCCGACCAGAACGGTGTTGGAATCCAGCTGATTGGCCGTTTTCAAATCGTCCAGACTAAGGTTGAAGCGACGGGCGACGCTGTACAGGGTGTCGCCCGCGGCCACGGTGTAATTGCCGTCGGCGTCGGCCGTGGCCGTTGTCGCGGGCGCTGCCGCCACGAGGACGGTTTTGGCCGGGGCCGGCGGGGCTTCCGGCGCTGCCGCCAGGGCGGGAGCGGGCTGGACGGCGGCCGGCGGCGTCTGAACCTGAGCGACGGGGGTGGCTTGCGGGACGGCTTGGGCCGAGGCGACCATCACCGCCGGCGCGGCGCGCGGCGTTTCCGCCTGCGCCAACAGGGTGGCGCTGTCGCCGCTTTCCGGCAAGGCGGTGTCGGTGGCGTCCAGCGGACGGATGTCGCGCTGATCCTTGCTCATCGCCACCAGCACCGGCTGGCCGGCCTTGAGCGAGCTGCTGCTCAGATTGTTGGCGCTCATCAATTGGCCGGCGCTCATGCCGTGCTCGCTGGCGATCAGGCTGACGTTGGCGTCCGCGGGCGGAGTGTAGACTTCCCAAGTGAGCAGCGGCTTGTCCCACTTGGCCAGATTGGCTTGGAACTTGTCGGCCTTGGCCGCCGGGATCAGCATCTGGCGGCCGTTTTTGTGCGCGTATACCGGCAGGTTGAAGGCCGGGTTCAGTTCTTTGAATTCCCCGATGGACACGCCGGCCAGCTTGGCGGCGATGTCGATATTCATGTGCTTGCCGGTGGAAACCGCGACGAAATAAGGCTTGTTGGGGAATTTGTCCAGGCGCACGCCGAACTTGGCCGGATCGTTGAGGATGTTGCGCACCGCCAGCAACTTGGGCGCGTAGTTGCGCGTTTCGTTGGGCATGCGGATGTTTTCGTACGTCACTTCCTGACCGCTGGCCTGCAGCCGGGCGATGGCGCGGGAGACGTTGCCCTCGCCCCAGTTATAGGCGGCCAAGGCGATATTCCAGTCGCCAAACTGTCCGTACAGGTTTTCCAGATAGTCCAGCGCGGCGCGGGTGGCTTCCATCACGTCGCGGCGGCCGTCGTACCACCAAGTCTGTTCCAGACCGTAGTGGCGGCCGGTGGCCGGCATGAATTGCCACAGGCCGGAGGCGCCGACATGGGATTTCGCGGTGGGAACGAAGGCGCTTTCCACCAGCGGCAGCAGCGCCAGTTCGGTGGGCATGCCGCGGCGCTCCACCTCGTTCATGATGTGAAACAGATATTTTCTACTGCGGTCCAGCGTGCGGCGGAAGTATTCCGGCTTGCTGGCATAAAAGCGTTCCTGGCGGCGCACGATGTCGGCGTTCACTTCTGGCAGTTGGAAGCCTTCGCGCGCGCGCTCCCAGACATTGTCGCCGTTGCGAAGCAGGCTGGAGTTCAGCAGCATCATGTCCAGGCCGGAGGCCAGGCCCTCGTCCACGCCGACGGATTGGCGAAACGCCCCGTCCGCGTGCGCGGCGGAGGCAAATAAAAAAGCAAATGACAGCGAAAGTGCCAACGGGGTGAAGCGATTCATTTGGCGGGCCCGGAATTCTGATTTCGGCTGATGCTAAACAGCCAACATAGGGGTGTCAACCAAAAAACCAAATAACTTCATGTGCTTTGCTGACATATAGGCCATGCAGACTGTCCTGCGCCAGTTATTTTTAACAGTGGCGCTCAGGATTCAGTTCCTTGTCATGGTTTGAGGGGCCGTTCGCGGTAGGCCGCGCGTAGGCGATACGGCCTTGAAAACCGTTTTGAAATACGAATGGACCGCGACGCGCCTTCCGTTTTTCCCGTCGTTTTCCCTGCCGTTTTCGCCGTGTTTCGCCTTGGCTCGCAAGATTGTGAACAAATCCCTCAGAAGCGATTTTTCCACTCGCGCAGCGCGGAAAAGACCTCGACAACATCATTAAGCGGCTGGCCGCTCCAGTGCGCGGCGGACTGACGCACCGCCGGTTCATGCGCGCGCAGAAAGGGATTGCTGGCGCGTTCCAGGCTGATGGTGGAGGGCAGGGTGGGCAGGTTCTGCTCGCGCAGCTTCAGGTCTCGGCTCATGCGGATGGCCAGCACCGGGTTGCCCGGCTCCACCGTCAGCGCGAAGCGCAGATTGGCCAAGGTGTATTCATGGGCCGGATAGACCTTGGTGGCGTCCGGCAGCGCGGCCAGCTTGGCCAGCGAATCGTGCATTTGCCGCGGCGTGCCTTCGAACAGCCGGCCACAGCCGGCGCCGAACAGGGTGTCGCCGCAAAACAGCGCGTCGTCGATCACATAGGCCAGGTGGTTCAGCGTGTGGCCCGGAACTTCCAGCACCGCGGCCGCGCCGAAGGAGAGCTCGACGCGGGCGCCGTCCATCACCGGGCGGGAGACCGAGGCGATGTCGGCCGGGCCGTAGACGGCGGCGTCCGGCCAGCGCGCGGACAGCTCGGCCACGCCGCCGATGTGGTCGGCGTGGTGATGGGTGATCAGGATGGCTTCCAGTTGCAGTCCTTCCCGTTCCAGGAAGGCGGCCACCGGCGCGGCTTCGCCCGGGTCGACCACGACAGCGCGGCCGCTGTGATGCAAAACCCAGATATAATTGTCACTGAAGGCCCCTACCGGGCTGACGGTGTATTTGGCTGGCATAAGGCTTCTCTCGATGAAGAATTCGTTTAGCGACTGGCTGAGCTCCAGCGAATTGGGCTGTTATCTGCTGGAGCGCGAGCAGGCTTATTTCGACCGCGCCGTCGCCGACGTGTTCGGCTTTCATGCGGTGCAGCTGGGTTTGCCGGAAGTCGATTTCCTGCGCGCCAACCGCATTCCCTGGCAGTGCCGCGTTTCGGACTCCGGACCGGCGCAGATTCTGTGCGCTCCGGAGCAACTGCCGTTCGAAAGCCGCAGCCTGGACCTGCTGGTGATGCCGCATGTGCTGGATTTTACCACCGTGCCGCATCAGGTACTGCGCGAAGCCGAGCGCGTGCTGATGCCGGAGGGCCGCCTGATCCTCACCGGCTTCAATCCGGTGTCGCTGTGGGGCGTGCGCCGACTGGTCCAAGGGCGCGAGAACGCGCCGTGGAGCGGCAACTTCCTGTCGCTGGTGCGCATCAAGGACTGGCTGACCCTGCTGGAGCTGGAGCCCGCGAGCGGAGGCTTCATGGGCTACGCGCCGCCGTTCTCCCGCTGCGACTGGGTGCAGCGTTTCCGCTTCATGGAGCGGGCCGGGGACCGCTGGTGGCCGCTGGCCGCCGGCGTGTACGGCATCGAGGCGATCAAGCGCCAGCGCGGCATGCGCTTGATCCTGCCCAATTGGAAGCAGGGCAAGGCCAAGGCCGGCCTGGCGGTGGCCGCCGGCAACGAGCGCCATCACAGCCACCGGGAACCATGAAACAACACAGCAAGCGGGGCGCGAGCCCCGGCAATGACGAGACAGCATGACGACTGAAGACAAGGTAGAGATGTATACCGACGGCGCCTGCAAGGGCAATCCGGGACCGGGCGGCTGGGGCGCTTTGCTGCGCTTCAAGGGCAAGGAAAAGGAAGTGTGCGGCGGCGAGGCCAACACCACCAATAACCGCATGGAGTTGCTGGCGGTGATCAAGGGCCTGGCCACCTTGAACCGGCCGTGTCAGGTGGTGGTGTACACCGACTCCCAATACGTGCAAAAAGGCATTTCCGAATGGATCCACGGCTGGAAGGCGCGCGGCTGGAAGACCGCGGCCAAGGAGCCGGTGAAGAACGCCGATCTGTGGCAGCAACTGGACGCCGAGCGCAACCGCCATCTGCATGTGGAGTGGCGCTGGGTCAAAGGCCACGCCGGCCATGAGTTCAACGAAAGGGCCGATCAGCTGGCCAACCGCGGCGTAGAGCTGGCCTGAGCCGGCCGCGCCCGCCCTTCTTCTGGAGTCAGAGCGACGCCGCCGCCGGCGGCCGTCGCCAGGATAGCGCATGAGACAAATCATTCTCGATACCGAAACCACCGGTCTCGAACACGCCCAAGGCCATCGCATCATCGAATTCGCCGGCCTGGAAATGATCAACCGCAAGCTGACCGGCAAGCATCTGCATCTTTACATCCACCCGGAGCGAGACATCGATCCGGACGCCCAGCGCGTGCACGGCATCTCGCTGGAGTTCCTGGAAGGCAAGCCCAAGTTCCGCGAGGTGGCCGAGGAAATGGCCGACTTCCTGCGCGACGCGGAACTGATCATCCACAATGCGCCGTTTGACGTCGGCTTCCTCAACGCCGAATTCGAAAGAGTGGGCCTGCCGTCGATCAAGAACCTGTGCGCCAATGTGATTGACACCCTGCGCGAGGCGCGCGACCAGTTCCCCGGCAAGCGCAACAGCCTGGACGCCTTGTGCGACCGCTTCGAGATCGATCGCTCCAACCGCACCTTGCACGGCGCGCTGGTGGACTGCGAGCTGCTGTCCGAAGTCTATCTGTGGATGACCCGCGGCCAGGAAAGCCTGGTGATGGACATCGACGTCGATCTGCCCGGCGGCCAGCATGGCGCGATGGATTTCGAGCGCAAGCCGCTGATCGTCAAGCGCGCCAACGAGCGGGAGCTGGCCGATCATCAAAGTTATTTGAACGATCTGGACAAGTCGGTGAAGGGCAGCTGCCTGTGGCGAAGCCTGGAGACGCCGGCCGGAGAGGGCGCGTGAGCCGCTATCTGGCCTTGGTGCCGGCCGCCGGCCACGGCAGCCGCTTCGGCGCGCCCAGCCCCAAGCAATACCTGCAATTGAACGGCAGGCCGCTGATGTGGCACACGCTGCAGGCGCTGGCCGCGGTGCCCGCCGTGGAGACGGTGGCGGTGGTGATCTCTCCTTGCGACGAGTGGTTCGACGATTTCGACTGGGACATCCCCAAGCTGCAAGTGCTGCGCGCGGGCGGCGTCAGCCGCGCCGAGAGCGTGCGCAACGGCCTGGAGGCGCTGGACTGCGCCGACGACGACTGGGTGCTGGTGCACGACGCCGCGCGCTGCTGTCTGACTGCGGACGCGGTGGAGCGGCTGCTGGCCGAGGTGGGCGACGATCCTGTGGGCGGCCTGCTGGCCCTGCCGGTGCCGGACACCGTCAAGCGCGCCGACGCCGAACAGCGCGTGGCGGTCACCGTTTCCCGCGCCGGCCTGTGGCTGGCGCAAACTCCGCAGATGTTCCGCCGCGGCAAATTGCGGGAAGCGCTGCAAGGCGGGGATCTGGCGGATGTGACCGACGAAGCCTCCGCCATTGAGCGCTGCGGCGGCAAGCCGCGGCTGGTGGAGGGCGACGCCCAGAATTTCAAAGTGACTTATCCGCGCGATCTGGCCTTGGCGCGCGCGGTGCTGGCGGCAAGAAAGGATTGATATGTTTCGAGTTGGACAGGGCTACGACGTGCATCAGATGGTGGCCGGCCGGCCGTTGATCCTGGGCGGCGTGCGCATTCCGCACGATAAGGGCCTGTTGGGCCACTCCGACGCCGACGCCTTGCTGCACGCGATTACCGACGCCTTGCTGGGCGCGGCGGCGCTGGGCGACATCGGCCGCCATTTTCCGGACACCGATCCCGAATTCAAAGGCGCGGACAGCCGCGCGCTGCTGCGCGAAGCGGCCAAGCGCGTGCGCGCCGCCGGCTGGCGTCCGGTGAACGTGGACAGCACGCTGATCGCGCAGCAGCCCAAGCTGGCTCCGTACATCGACGCGATGCGCGCGGCCATCGCCGAAGACCTGGGCCTGGAGATCGGCGCGGTCAACGTCAAGGGCAAGACCAATGAAAAGCTCGGCTATCTGGGCCGCTGCGAGGCGATAGAGGCGCAAGCCGCCTGCCTGCTGATGCCCGTGTAAAACCGCGCCGAGATTCGCCGTTCGAGATTGATGACAGGTGTCCGGCGGCCCGCCCCGTGCCATAATCCGCCCGGCGCAATACCATCCCAACACAGGAGGCATTACCATGTTGACTCAGGACCAACTGAAGCTTGCCGTGGCCAAGAAGGCCATCGAATTCGTGCCGGACGACAGCATCGTCGGCGTCGGCACCGGCAGCACCGTCAATCTGTTCATTGAAGAGCTGGCCGCCATCAAGGGCCGCATCCGCGGCGCGGTGTCCAGCTCGGACGCCTCCACCGCCCGCCTCAAGGCCCACCACATCCCGGTGTTCGACCTGAACGAAGTGGACGCGCTGCCGGTGTACATCGACGGCGCCGATGAAATCAACCACCACCTGCACATGATCAAGGGCGGCGGCGCCGCGCTGACCCGCGAGAAAATCGTCGCCAGCGTGGCCGATCAATTCATCTGCATCGCCGACGAAAGCAAATACGTCGCCATGCTGGGCGGCTTCCCGCTGCCCATCGAGGTCATTCCGATGGCGCGCAGCTATGTGGCGCGCGAACTGGTCAAGCTGGGCGGCCACCCGGAACTGCGCCAGGGCGTGAGCACCGACAACGGCAACGTGATCCTGGACGTGCACGGCTTGAAGATTCAGAAGCCGGTGGAACTGGAAGAAATCATCAACCACCTGGCCGGCGTGGTCACCTGCGGCCTGTTCGCGCGCCGTCGCGCCGACGTGCTGGTGTTGGGGCGGCAAAGCGGCGTGGAAGAAATCCGTTAAGGGCCGTCCGCCTTCGAGCGGGCCGCCCGCAGGCGGGCAGATGAATTGTCACATCGGCGTCATCTGCCCGCATTAACATAGCGTTTTTTGACTGGTTTTGGTTTGGGGCAGACATGGCAGAGCATATTTCCAAACAGTTCGATATGGAGCTGGAAACCATCCGCACCCGCGTCCTGCAGATGGGCGGACTGGTGGAGCAGCAGATTTTGTCCGCGGTGGAAGCCCTGCTGGCCGGCGATATTGACAAGCTGGACAAGGTGATCGCCGAGGATGCGCTGGTCAATGCGATGGAAGTCACCATCGACGACGACTGCCTGCACATCATCGCCCGCCGCCAGCCGGCGGCCAGCGACTTGCGCATCGTGTTCACCGTGATCAAGGTGATCACCGATCTGGAGCGCATCGGCGACGAAGCCAAGAAGATTGCGCGCATGGGCAAGACCATCTACCAGTCCGAACGCTATCAGGTGCCGCGCTTCCGCGAGATCGAGAAAATGGCGGACGCGGCGCTGGGCATGCTGCGCCGCGCGCTGGACGCCTTCGCCCGCCTGGACACCAGCGCCGCGCTGGAACTGGCCGAAGCCGACCAGGAGCTGGACGAAGACTTCGCCGCCGAACTGCGTCAGCTGATCACCTTCATGATGGAAGACCCGCGCACCATCAGCATGTCCATCGACACCTTGTTCATCTCCAAGGCGATAGAGCGCATCGGCGATCACGCCACCAATATTTCCGAATACGTGGTTTACCTGGTCAAGGGCAAGGACATCCGCCACACCACGCTGGAAACCAAGAAGCGCGAAACCCTGGGCTGAGCCGGCCCGCGCCGGCCACGGCGACTTGACATGACGGTTTGCCTAAAATGGCGGTAACATTCGGTGTTACCGCCATTGTTGCGTCCGGCGTCCGTGCCAGTCCCCCGGCGATCCAACCTGATGATGAATCCCCCCGTTTCCGCCGGCGCCGCCGCGCGGGCGCGGGCCTTGATAAAGAGAGAAGGGGTGTCTTTGACACTGACCACGCCCCCAAACAACGTGCTCGCCACCATCGATATGGGCTCCAACAGCTTCCGCCTGCAAGTGTCGCGGGTGGTGGACGACCAGCTGTACGCGCTGGACGTGATGAAGGAGACCGTGCGCCTGGGCGCGGGCCTGACCGCCGACAAACAACTGGACCAGGAAACCCAGGACAAGGCCCTGGCCTGTCTCGCCCGCTTTGGCGAGCGCCTGCGCGGCTTCACCCCGGCGCAAGTGCGCGCGGTGGGCACCAACACCCTGCGCGTGGCCAAGAACGCGGCGGACTTCATCGCCAAGGCCGAGCCCTTGCTGGGCTTTCCCATCGAGGTGATCGCCGGCCGCGAAGAGGCGCGGCTGATCTATCTGGGCGCCGCCCATTCGCTGCCGGACACCAAGGAACGGCGCATGGTGGTGGACATCGGCGGCGGCTCCACCGAGTTCATCATCGGCAGCCATTACAAAGCCCTGGTCACCGAAAGCCTGCCCTTGGGCTGCGTCAGCTACACATTGCGCTATTTCGGCGACGGCAAGCTGACCCAGGCCAATTTCCGGGACGCCATCCTGGCCGCGCGCAACGAGATTCAGCGCATCGCCCACCAATACCAGCGCGAAGAATGGCAGCTGGCGGTGGGCACCTCCGGCACCGCGCGTTCCCTGCGCGACGTGCTGGAAATCAACGACTGGAGCACGGCCGACATCACCTTGTCCGGCATGGAAAAGCTCAAGGCGCTGCTGATCCGCCAGGGCGGCATCGCCGCCATCGACGTCAACGGCCTCAAGGCCGACCGCGCGCCGGTGCTGGCCGGTGGCCTCGCCATCATGATCGCGGTGTTCCAGGAACTGGCCATCGACAAGATGACGGTGGCCGAAGGCGCTTTGCGCGACGGCGTGCTATACGATCTATTGGGCCGCCAGCGTGAAAAGGACATGCGCGATACCACCGTCACCCAGTTCAAGCGCCGCTACCATGTGGACACCGCCCAGGCCGAGCGCGTCACCGCGCTGGCCGAGCGCCTGTACCGGATGGTGGCCGGCGAGGACGTGGACCAGGCCATGCTCAAGCGCCTGCTGTGGGCGGCCAAGCTGCACGAGATCGGGCTGACCATCTCGCACACCGCCTATCACAAGCACTCTTCCTACATCCTGCAGCACGCCGACATGCCCGGCTTCTCCAAGCGCGAACAGGCCACGCTGGCCGCCATCGTGCTGGGCCACCGCGGCGACATGGGCAAGATGCGGCAATACATGGAAGACTCCAGCCTGTGGCAGGCGGTGGTGTCGCTGCGGCTGGCGGTCTTGTTCCACCGCAGCCGCAACAGCATCGCGCTGCCGGAAATGCTGGACCTGCGCCAGCACGCCACCGGCTTCGCGCTGACGCTGAACAAGGTCTGGCTGAAAGGCAGCCCGCTGACGGCGAGCGGCTTCAAGCAGGAGATCGGCCAGTGGAAGAACGTCGGCTTCGTGCTCGACATCGTGCAAGTGTGATCCGCCCATGCGCCACGCCACGCTGAAAAAACGCATTCCCACGCTGGGCGAGGCGCCCGGTACCCTGCTGTCGGTGGGCGAGGCGAAATTGCCGGAGGCCTCGATCTCGCTGTTCGAATACGGCCCGGAGCAATTGCAGGAAACCGTGTTCCAGACCGTGGCCGAGGGCCTGGCCCACCAGCCCGGCGGCGGCGTCTTGTGGCTCAACGTCTACGGCCTGCACCAGCCCGAGGTGATGCGCGCCATCGGCCAGCGCTTCGGCCTGCATTCCCTGGTGCTGGAAGACATCATGAACGCGCGCCAGCGGCCCAAGGTGGAGGACTACGGCGATTATTTGTTCGTCGCCAGCCGGGTGTTCGACTACCACCAGCACAGTGAAAACGGCGCCGGGCGCTTGTTGTCCGATCAGATCTATCTGGTCATCGGCCGCCGTTTCGTGCTGAGCTTTCAGGAGCGGCCCACCGGCGTGTTCGAGGAGGTGCGGGAACGGCTGCGCCGCGGACGCGGCTTGCTGCGCCACAAGGACGCCGATTACCTGGGCTATTCCTTGCTGGACGCGATGATAGACGACTACTTCGGCGTGCTCACCGAGTTCAACGAAAAAGTGGAGCGCATGGACACCATGCTGCTGCGCGGACGCGATCAGGGCGTTTTGCTGCAGATCCAGAGGCTGAAGCGCGATTGCCTGAAGCTGCGCCGCGCGCTGATGCCGATGCGGGAAATGCTGATTTCGCTGAACCGCGGCGAGCATGGCTTTTTCAAGCCGGAGACCTTGGTCTATCTGCGCGACGCTTACGATCACACCATGCATGTGATCGAATCGCTGGAGATGTCGCGCGAGATGGTGGGCGACATGCTGGACCTCTACCTGTCCACCCAGTCCCATCGGCTCAACCTGCAAATGCGGGTGCTCACCGTCTTGACCATGATCTTCATGCCGCTGACGCTGATCGCCGGCATCTACGGCATGAACTTTGAATACATGCCGGAGCTGAAATGGCATTACGGCTATCACCTGGTGCTGGTGGCGATGCTGGGCATCGCCGGCGGGCTGGGGTGGTTGTTCTGGAAGCGGCGCTGGCTCTGAGAAGCGGTCCCGCCTAGGCCGGACCAGCCCAGCGTGTTCCCTGAGAAACGGCAGACGCCTGTACGGCGGCTGCCGTTTTTTTCCGCCCGCGCGTTGAGCGCTTGAAAAGCGCGGCGAGTCCTCTTTCGGCCCAGCTTGCCTTGGGCTTTTCTCCTTCCCCTGAGGGGGATTTATTTTTATATGGAGTTTCCCAATAAAAATCCATTAATTTCGCATATTAATATTATGCGATTTTAAGATGATTACCTCATGGTTAGCGTTTAATATAACCATATGACAATAAAATAGGATAAATCCTATATTTCATAAGTATTTGAAAACCTAAAATCCTCTTCAGATTGTTTGACAATCTTGGCATTGGCGTGTTTTCGCCATTCGAACGTCGCAGGCTTTGGTCTGCGGCTTTTTCAATCTGAGGGAGGTTTTGCATGAAATTGTTAAACAGCAAGCAAGGGAAATTCGTTGTGGCGGCGCTGGCCGCCTTTGCCGTCAGTCCGGTCTTTGCCGATACCCTTTCCGGCCAGATCGACTTTACCGGTCGAGTGATTTCCGATTCTTGCCGGCTCAGCTCACCCAATGGCGACGCCAACAGCATCAAGGTGGACATGGGCACGGTGTCGGTGGAGGACATCGGCACGCTGGCCAATCCCAAGTTCACCGGCGCCGGCAGCCGGCAGGTGAACTTCAACATCATTTGCAAAACCGCCAGCAAAGTGACGATGAAGCTGGCCGGCGCGGCGCCGGAAGTGATGAGCGGCAACAACATCCTGCGCGTCAACAACGGCACCTCGTCTCCGGGCTTTGCCCGGGGCGTCGGCATTGCGGTGTTCGACAGCGCCGCGGTGGCCAACCCCTCCGCTTACAACCTGACCAGCGGCGTTCTCTTGCAGGAGGACCAGCCGGGTCAGCCCGATGATATCCGTCGCGTCAGCTTCGCCGCCGCCTATGTCGGCTCCGGCGGGGCCATGTCGCCGGGCATCGCCAACGCCAGCCTGCCGTTTACCCTGAGCTACGACTAAAGCGCCGGCGCGGCGTCGTCAGGCGTCCGCGCCATGCCCGCGGCGCGGGACTGGCCGCGCCGCGGGCTCTCCTGAACAGGCTCTGCCAGGATGACGGCGCGCCGTCCTCCCTTTCCTCATCGCGTTCCCGGCCGCGTCAGCCGCCTTGGGACCATTGTTGGATATCTCGTGGCCTCACTCATGAAAATCATTCTGTTCCTCTCCCTGGCCTTGCTCATCAGTCCGGTTTGGGCCGGCATCGCGCTTAACGGCACCCGCGTCATCTTTGACGGCAATGACAAGGAGGCCTCCATCATCGTCAGCAATCTGGGCGAGGAGATCCTGGTCCAGTCCTGGCTGGAGTCGGCGGAAGGTCAGCCGGACGAACTGCCGTTCGCGGTGACGCCTCCGCTGGCGCGCTTGCTGCTTAAACAGCAGCAGTTGCTGCGGGTGTTGTACGAGGGCGCCGGTGCGGCGCCCGACCGGGAGTCGGTATTTTGGCTGAACGTGCAGGAAATCCCCCAGGCGGCGCGCGGAGACAATGTGCTGCAACTGGCGGTGCGCCAGCGCGTCAAGGTGTTCTTCCGGCCTCAGGGGCTGGGCAGCGACGCCGCCTTGCAAGCGCCGGAAGGCTTGCGCTGGAGCCTGCTCCAGGCCGACGGCAGGCCGGCCTTGCGCGTGGACAACCCCAGCCGCTATCACGTGACGGTGGTGGATTTGACGTTCAAGGCCGGCGCTGGAGCGCAGGAGCTGGCGAGCGCTTATATGGTGGTGCCGGGCGGCAGCGGGCAATGGCCGCTGAAACCGTCCGCCGCCGGCAGCGCGCAACTGCGCTACGGCATCATCAACGACTTCGGCGGGCTCGTGGAGTACGAGGTCGCGCTCGAAGCCGGCCGGGAAGGCCGCCCTCAGCAGCGCCCCCAGGAACCTTGACCATGTCGCTTCCATCTTCCTCAGCCATCTGCCGGATCCCCTCCGTATAAAGCCCAATCATGCGCATACGTCCAAATCGTCAGCCCTGGAATAAAACCTCGATCCGACGCCGTTCCGCGCTGAAGCCCGGCTGCCTGGCCCTGTTGATGGCGCTGGCGGAACTGGCCCGGGCGGAGGCGGCGGAAGGAGAGGCGCAGTCCGCGCCTGTCTTGCTGGCCTTCAACACCAACTTCATCAACGGCTCCAGCCGGATGCCGGATTTGAGCGCGGTGCTCAGCGCCGGCAACGCTTTGCTGCCCGGCAACTATCGCGTGGACGTGCTGGTCAACGGCAATCTGACCGGCCGCCGCGACGTGCTGTTTCTCCAGGCGGCCAGCGGCAAGGTGGAAGCCTGCATCGACGCCGGTTTGCTGCAGGCGGCCGGCGTGCAGCTGCAAAGCCTGACGCCGCCCTTGTCCGCGGACGATCCGGCCTGCCTGGACCTGCCGGCGCTGATGGACCTGGCGGCGGCGGACTACGACGCCAATCGGCTGCAACTGAGCTTGAGCATTCCCCAGGCCTTTCTCAGCCGCGGCGCGCGCGGTTATATCGACCCGGCGCTCTGGGACGCCGGCGTGGCCGCCGCCTACGTCAACTACCAGTTCAACGGCAATGAGAGCCGCAGCAGCGAGCCGGCCGGGGTCAACCGCCGCAACGCCTTCCTCGGCCTGCAAAACGGCGTCAATCTGGGCGCTTGGCGTTTGCGCAACGACAGCACCTTCAACTGGGCCGACGGCCAGTCCATGAGCGCGCGCAGCAACCGCAGCGTGTTGCAGCGCGACTTGATCGGCTGGAAAAGCCAGCTGGCGCTGGGCGAGCAATACGCAGACTCTACCTTGTTCGACAGCGTGCGCTTCCGAGGCGCGCAGCTGGCCAGCGACGACGCGATGCTGCCGGACGGCGAGCGCGGCTACGCGCCGGTGGTGCGCGGCCAGGCGCAGAGCAACGCGGTGGTGGAAGTCCGCCAGAACGGCTATACGCTGTACCGCGCCAATGTGCCGCCGGGGCCGTTCGAGCTGACCGATATTTTCCCGTCCGGCTCCAACGGCGATCTGGAAATCACCGTCACCGAGGCCGACGGCAGCAAGCGGGTGACGCAGCAGTCCTTCTCCAGCCTGCCTCTGATGCTGCGCAAGGGCCGTTGGCGCTACAGCGCCGCCTTCGGCGAGTATCAGGGCAGCCAGGACGTGCATCCCAGCTTCGCCGCCGGCACCCTGGTCTACGGCGCGGGCGACGACAGCACGGTGGCGGCGGGCTTCCAGCTCACATCGAATTTTCAGGCCGTCAACCTGGGCGTGGGCGCCAACACCCCGCTGGGCGCGCTGTCCTTGGACTTCACCCAGTCCAACAGCCGGGTCAGGGGCGCGCGGCGGCAAGGGCAGAGCTTGAGACTGCTTTACGCCAAAACCTTTACCCGCACCCTGACCAACCTGACGCTGGCCGCGTATCGCTATTCGACCTCCGGCTATCGCAGTTTCAACGACCACGCCAACGATCTCGCCGGCAATAGCCAGGGACAGTTCGGCCGCAGCCGCTCGCGTATCGATCTGAGCACCCAGCAGGACCTGGGCCGCGAGCGGCGTTTCGGCAGCCTGTATCTGAATCTGAGCCAGCAAAGCTACTGGGGACAGAACGGCAGCAGCGGCAGCGTGGGCCTGGGCTACGGCAACAACTGGAAACTGCTGGGCTACAACTTCACCTTGAGCCGGAGCCGCGACAGCCGGCCCGGCGGCGTCAGCAGCAACCAGGTGATGCTGACCTTTACTGTGCCGCTGGGGCCCAAGCCGCGCTCGCCGCGGATGTACGCCAACCTGAGCCACACCTCCGGCAACGGCTCCACGCTGCAAACCGGGGTCAGCGGCCATCTGGGCGAGAACACCAGCTATTCCGTGCAGCTTGGCCATGCCGGGCGCAACGGCAGCACCTCGGGCGGGCTCAGCGTCAACCACAACGCCGATTTCGTGCAATTGAGCGCGGCCTACAACGCGGCGCGTCATTACCAGTCCGCCAGCGTCGGCCTATCCGGCGCCATTGTCGCCCATGGCGGCGGCGTCAACCTGAGCCGTCCGGTGGGCGACACCTTCGCGCTCTTGCAAGTGGACGGCGTGACCGGACCGGCGCTGCGCACCGGCAACGGCGGCGAACTGGGGCGCAACGGCTACGCGGTGCAACCCTACGCGCAGCCCTACCGCGTCAACACCCTGAGCCTGGACACCCGGCAGCTGGGGGCCGACGTGGAACTGGACGACACGGTCAAGCTGGTGGTGCCGCGGCGCGGCGCCGTGGTCAAGGGCGTGTTCAAGGCCAGAAGCGGCCAGCGCGCCCAGTTCACCCTGCTGCGGCAGGACGGTGCTCCGGCGCCGTTTGGCGCCAGCGTGGAGGACGCCGACGGCAAACCGCTGGGCATCGTCGACCCCAGGGGCAAGGTGCTGGCCTTGCTGAAGCGGGAGACCGGCCGGCTGACGGTGAAATGGCGGGGAGGCCAGTGTACGGCCGATTACCGGCTGCCGCCGGCCAAGGCCGGCCGCTATTACCAGCGGCGGACTCTGAACTGCGGCTAGCCCGTAGGAGCGGGCCGACTTTGCAATATGATCGAGTGGAGCATCAGCGAATGAAGCACATCAAAATCCGGCGGAGCATCGGCGTCATGCTGCTGAGCTTCCTGCTTGGAGGCATGGCCAATGCGGGGCCTTGCGAGCCTACAGGCTCGGTTCCCCGGTTCAGTTTCGCGTTTAACCGGACTTTTACCTCGCCGGATGACAATGCGGCGGGGGCCTTGTACCCGAACGCCCATAGATGGGAGTTGGGCGATACTTATGTGGCGCGCTGCGCTTGTGCCGGGGCGGAGACACCTTTCAAGGTGTTCTACACCACCAGGACCGAGTTGCCCAAGGGAGAGCGCAGAACGGTCAATGGCGTGCCGTTGCAGTTCTATGTCTTGAACCGCAATCTGCAAGTGGGGGTGGAGGTCTTTCTCGCCGGGGAGGTTCGACAGTATAAAGCGGTGCCGTGGGACGGTTTGAGCAATGAGATGACTGGTCAGCGGCGCTGTAGAAACGGCGAGTCAATCGACTCGCGGCCCTTTGAGACGGGCAGCCGGGGGCGAGTGCATTTGCTGATCAGTCGCCCCTTTGTCGGCACTTTGAATGTGCCTGAATTCAAAGTGCTGGATGTGTTCGGGGTGCAAGGTTACGCCACTGCGCCGGGCAGCGTTCCCATGGTCAGCCTGTTCATGAGCATGGGCGTGACGGTGCCGCAGAACTGCAAGCTGGCCGCGGGGCAGCAAACCACCATCGATTTCGGCCCCTTGATCGCCGGGCAATTGGCCCGTTCCGGCGCGGCCAGGCAAAGCGCGGTGAGCCGCACTTTCCAGATTCAATGCACCAATATCTCCGCCGGGGTCAAGATCAATCTGGCGCTGGAAGGACGGCCGCACGGCCGGGACGCGCGCTATCTGGAAACCACGCATCAGAACGTGGCGGTGGCGATGGAGAGTGCCGGCAAGCTGGTGCCGCCCAGCTTGCCTGGCGGGACGCCGGCCGGTGGGCAATTGATTCCGATCGCGCTGGATTACGACAATCTGCGCGCCTTGTTCGGCTTGACCGCCTGGCCGGTGAAGATGGTGGAGAACCCGACGCCGGGCGGGTTCCAGGGCAGCGCCACTTTGAAGTTCGATTTCGAGTAGCGGCGGCGTTCAGGGCCGGCTCAGCTCCACCGACCACTCCGGTCCGGAGCCGATGCCGCGCTTGGCGGCGTAGTTGTCCATATTCAGCGCCAGCGACACGTCCAGCAGGCTGTTCAGATAGACCAGCGGCTGGCCGCTGGGCACTTCGCCGAAGGTGCGGCGATAAGGCGCCACCACCTCGTCCACCGGCTTGCCCTGCTTGAAGATACGCACTTTCACCGCGTCGCCGGGGCGGAAGCCCTGGGCTTCGAACAAGGTTTTGGGGATATTGGTCCACACATTACCGTATTGCGGGTCCAGCACCGGGATCATGCCCTTGAGCCGTCCATTGGCGGCTTCCGCGCGCTGATACGACAGCTTGACCACGGCGGCGGCCGGCAGCGGCGGGCCCACGTCCTCGAAACGGATTTTGCCGGCGGCCAGCCGCGCGCCGGTGTAGGCGTAGACGTCGCGGCCATGGAAGGTGTAGGAGTCGGCCGAACCTTGCAGGCGGTTGGTTTTTTCGTCGATGCGGCGCAGTTCGGCCACGCCGTCGCGTTCGGCGATCAAGGTCAGCAGGCCGTTGTTGGGATTGACGAAGTAGCGGCCGTCCCGGGTCTTCAGCACCACGGACTGGCGCTCGGTGCCGACGCCCGGGTCCACCACCGACACGAACACCGTGCCCTTGGGCCAGTAGTTGGCAGTCTGGTACAGCCGGTAGGCGCCGCTCCAGATATCGTAATCGGGGATCTCGTGGGTCAGGTCGGACAGCGTCAGCTTGGGGTCCACCGAGTAGGCGACGCCGCGCATCGCCGACACCGCGCCGTCCTTGAGGCCGAAGTCCGTCATCAGCACCAGCGGCGCGTCCGCGCGCGCCAGCCCGGCCAGCAGCAGGCCGGCGGCCAGCCAGAGGCGGGCGTGTTGGAATAGCTTCATTCTTTTTCTCCTAAGTGTTTTTGTTTCCAGGCGCCTGCCAGCGCCGGGCTTGCTTAGCATCTGTCCACGATCTCGCGAGCCAGAGCGAGACAAGGCGTTGCGGCTGAAGAAGCGGAATGTACATACGGTACATGAGCATTCTGAAGGCGGTTTCAACGCCCTTGTCTAAGCAATCCCGCCGACGCGCAGCAGATCGTAAACAGCTTCTTACACCTCGTCCGAGCGCAGCCTCTGCACGCCGGCGGCCAGCATCTGCGCCCAGGCGCTACTCAGCGAGCCGTTCAGATTGATGCCGCGGCAGGCGTCGTCCACCACCGTGGTTTCCAGGCCGGCGGCGCGCGCGTCCAGCGCGCTCCAGGCCACGCAGTAGTCGGTGGCGAGCCCGGCCAGCCATACCCGCTTGACGCCGCGCTCGGCCAGGTAGCCGGCCAGGCCGGTGGGGGTTTGGCGATCCGCTTCGACAAAGGCGGAATAGCTGTCCAGCATCGGGTTGCAGCCCTTGCGGATGATCAGTTGGGCCTGGCTGGTGTCCAGCTCGGGGTGGAATGCCGCGCCATGGCTGCCGGCCACGCAGTGATCCGGCCAAAGCGTCTGCTCGCCATACGGCAGTAGGATGCTGTCGAAAGGCTGCTTGCCGGCATGCCGGCTGGCGAAGGACACATGTTTGGCCGGATGCCAGTCCTGGGTCAGGACCACCCGGTTGAAGAACTGCATCATGTGGTTGATCAGCGGCACGATCTGATCGCCGTCGGCCACCGCCAGTTCGCCGCCGGGACAAAAACTGTTTTGCACGTCCACCACGATCAAGGCGCAATCGTCGCCGTAGCGTTTCAGGGGCATAGCGTTTTCCTGCAAGGGTTCTCAGCCTATCTTGTTACCACGCGGCCGCCGGCGTGGTAAAGCCCGCCACGGTGACAAGAGTGAAAAAATGGTTTGCCACAAATACCCTATGGGGGTATATAATTCGGCTCAGGAGGTCATCATGACAGCAAGCACCGTGGATTTGCCGATTGAGGGCATGAGTTGCGCGGCCTGCGCCGCCAGGATTGAAAAACAGTTGAACCGGCTGGACGGGGTGGAGGCGGCGGTCAACTTCGCCAGCGAATCGGCCAAGGTCTCGTTCGACCCGGTCAAAACCCCGCCGCAAACCTTGGTGGACACCATCGCCAAGACCGGTTTCGCCGTGCCGCGCCGGCAGGCGGAACTGGACATCCAGGGCATGACTTGCGCCGCCTGCGCCGGCCGCATCGAGAAGGTGCTGAACCGGTTGCCGGGCGTGTCCGCCCAGGTCAACTTCGCCAGCGAGAGCGCGCGCGTCGATTACGTGGCCGGGCTGGCCGACGAGGCGGCGCTGCTCGCCGCGGTCAGCCGCGCCGGCTACCAGGCCGCGGCCAAGGCCGGGCCGGGCGACGACACCCTGGCCGCCGAGCATGCGCGCCGCTACCGGCGCGAGCGGCTGTGGTTCGCGTTTTCCGCTCTGTTGACGCTGCCCTTCGTCATTGAAATGGCGGCGATGTTCAGCGGCGGCCACCATGGCTGGCTGCCGCGTTACTGGCAGCTGGCCTTGGCCACGCCGGTGCAGTTCGTGGTTGGCTGGCGTTTCTACAAGGGCGCCTGGGCGGCGCTGCGCGGCGGCGGCGCCAATATGGACGTGCTGGTGGCTCTGGGCACCAGCATGGCCTGGCTGTTGTCGGCGGCGGTGACGCTGCTGGGGCTGGAAGACCAGCATGTTTATTTTGAAGCCAGCGCCTCGGTGATCACCCTGGTGCTGCTGGGCAAGCTGCTGGAGGCGCGCGCCAAGGGCAAGACTTCGGCGGCGATCGAAGAGTTGATCCGGCTGGCGCCCAAGACCGCTCGCGTGGAGCGCGAGGACGGCCGGGTGGAAGAGGTGGCGGTCACCGCGCTGCGCCAGGGCGATGTGGTGGTGGTGCGCCACGGCGAAACCCTGCCGGTGGACGGCGAGGTGGTGGACGGCGCGGCGGCGCTGGACGAAAGCATGCTCACCGGTGAAAGCCTGCCGGTGGCCAAGCGGGTGGGCGACAGCGTCTACGCCGCCACCCGCAATCAGGACGGCATGCTTAAAGTGCGCGCCACCGGCGTGGGCGGCGACACCCAACTGGCCGAGATCGTGCGTCTGGTCAGCGCGGCCCAGGGCTCCAAGGCGCCGATCCAGCAATTGGCGGACGTGATTTCCGGCGTATTCGTGCCGGTGGTGGTGGGCATCAGCCTGCTGACCTTCGTCGTCACCGGCCTGTGGCTGCAGGACTGGTCGGCGGCGCTGATTCACGCGGTGGCGGTGTTGGTGATCGCCTGCCCGTGCGCCTTGGGCCTGGCCACGCCGACGGCGGTGATGGTGGGCGTGGGCAACGGCGCGCGGCGCGGCATTCTGTTCCGCAACGCCACCGCGCTGGAACTGGCCAGCCAGGTGGGGGTGTTGCTGGTGGACAAGACCGGCACGCTGACCGAGGGCAAGCCGCAAGTGAAACAAGTGCTGCCCTTGGCGGCGGACGCGGACCTGGTGCTGCAACTGGCCGCCAGCGTGGAGGCCGGTTCGGAACACCCGCTGGCGCGCGCCATCCTGCAGCAGGCGCAGCAGCAGGGCTTGCCCTTGCTGCCGGTCAGCGGCTTCGCCGCCCAGGTGGGGCAGGGGGTGCAGGCGGAGGTGGCCGGCCACGGCCTGGTGCGCGCCGGCGTGCCCGGCTGGCTGGGCGAGCAGGCGCTGTCCGCCGCCTTGCCCCTGCAGCAGGCGGGCAACACCGTGGTGGCGGTGGCGCGCGGCGAGGAACTGCTGGGCCTGTTGGCGATCGCCGACCGCATCCGGCCCAGTTCGGCCCAGGCGGTGGCGCAGTTGCAGGCCATGGGCATACGGGTGGCGATGCTGACCGGCGACAACCCGGCCACCGCCGCCGGCATCGCCGCGGAAGCGGGCATCCGCGATTACCGCGCCGAGGTGAAGCCGCAGGACAAGGCGGCGGAGGTGCGGCGCTGGCAGGCGCAGGGTTTCAAGGTGGCGATGATGGGCGACGGCGTCAACGACGCGCCGGCGCTGGCCGCCGCCGACGTCAGCCTGGCGATGGGCGCCGGCTCGGACGTGGCGATCGAGGCCGCCGACATCACGCTGATGCACGGCGACCTGATGCACGCGGTGGACGCGATCCGGCTGTCGCGCGCCAGCCTGCACAAAATCCGGCAGAATCTGCTGTTCGCCTTCATCTACAACGTGATGGGGATACCGCTGGCGGCGCTGGGCATGTTGAACCCGGTGATCGCCGGCGCGGCGATGGCGATGAGTTCGGTATCGGTGGTGAGTAATTCGCTGTTGTTGCGGCGCTGGAAATAAGGCGGCATCGGCGCTAGCGAAGTTTTGAATTTTTTCAGGAGAAAGCAATGTCCGAATTGATCATGAAAGTGGATGGCATGACCTGCCAGGGTTGCGTGAAAAGCGTTAGCGGCGTGCTCAGCGGCATGGCCGGCGTCAGCGAGGCCGAGGTCAGCCTGGAGGCCAAGCAGGCCAAGGTGGTGTACGACGCGGAGATCGTGTCGCCGGAGGAGTTGGCGGCGGCGGTGGAGGACGCGGGCTTCGACGTGACGCGCTGAGCCTTAAACGGCGACTTAGCGGAACAGGGCATGGCTTGCGAGCCATGCCCTATTTCATTGTGCTCCATGGTGGGGCGTTGACTGAGCACCTGCGATTTTCAGAGGGGTGGACGTCGGCGGGCTGACGGCAATGTATTGTTTTTCAATGATCTTGCCGGCTTGACGGTTTAGGGGTGGGTGCCAGCATCAAGCTATACTTGGCTGGCAGAGGTCAATGATGACTGTCGAGAAAACCATAGGGAAAATGAGGACATCGGCGGGCAATATCAGTTTTGATGAACTTGTGGCCGTGTGTGATGCCCTTTTCGGCGAAGGGCGGGTTAAGGGCAGCCATCATATCTACAAGATCCCAGGTGTGCCGGGCGGGGTTAATATTCAAGACAATGGCCGCGGCAAAGCGAAGGCCTATCAGGTTAAGCAGGTGCTGAAAGCGATTGAGAAGATTGAAGGAGCGTAAGATGGATTATCGACACTACTCGTACCGGGTCGTCTGGTCGTCGGAAGACGAGGAGTATGTTGGGCTCTGCGACGAGTTTCCCTTGCTGTCGCACCTTGACAGTACTCAGGACAAGGCCTTGCATGGCATCGTCGCGCTGGTGAAAGACGTGTACGAGCATATGAAGGAAGAGCGCCAGCCTCTGCCGGAGCGTTTGAGCGCTTGAATCGACGCAGCTTCTCCCTCGCCCGCCGGCGGGTTTGTTTTATCCGCCGTCCCTTGGCGCTTCGTTTTTACGATTCCTCCTCCCCCAGCACGCCGAACTCCACCGGCGTCTTCACGTAAAACACCTTGATACCGGCGGCGGCGAGCGCGGCCAGCAGTCGTTCGGCCTCGTCGGCGCTGAGCGCCAGCGTGACTTCCTCGGGCTGGTCCGCCAGTTCGAAGAAGTGAGCGGAATGCAGCCGGCGGTGGCGGCCGTAACCTTCGCTGGCGGCAAACAGCGTGGCGCCGCGGACGCCCATCCGCCGCGCCTGTTGCAGTATCCATTCCGCCAAGGGCAGGCCGTCGTGGCTGTGGCCCTGCTGAGTGAAGAAAGAGAGTTGATAGCCTTGCATGGCGCGGGCCTCCTGGCGGCTACAGTTCGATCACCATGCCTTCGCGCAGCGGGCAGACGCGCAGGCCGTTGGGGTATTCCGAGCGCAGCTGTTCCAGCAGGTGCTCGCGGCAGCCGGGGTCGATGTGGCTGATCCACAGGTGGGTGTTGGCCGGCAGCTGCGGCAGGAAGGGCAGCAGCAGCAAGGGCGTCATATGGCCTTGGCGCGCGGCCTCGCCCTGGCGTTCGTCGGTGTAGGTCAGTTCGCAGATCACGTCGGTCAGCGAGGGCACATTGGACACCCATTGCCAGAAAGCCGGGCAGGGGCCGCTGTCGCCGCTGAAGGCCAGCGCGCGCCAACTGCCTTCTATCAGCCAGCCCAGCGCCGGCACGCTGTGATTGGCCGGCAGCGCGGTGGCCAGGCCTTCGCCCAGCGGCAGCGCGTAGCCGGGTTCCACCGCCTGCAGCCGCAGCCAGGGCTGCTCGACGCTGGGCTGACGGGTGTAGTCCGGCCACAGCTCGCCGTTGAACAGGTGGGCGCGCAGCGCGTCCAGGGTTTCCTGCTGGCTGTAAACGGTGAGGCCGGGCCCGCGGCGGCTGGCGTGGACGTCGGCCAGCAGCGGCAGGCAGCCGCAGTGATCGGCGTGGCTGTGGGTGAGCAGCACCTGACGGATGGACAGCATTTCGTCCGGGCGCAGGCTGGTGACGCCGGTGCCGCAGTCTATCAGAGTGTCCTCGTCGATCAGGAAACTGGTGGTGTGGCCGGGATGGCCGATGCAGGCGGCGGCGCCGAGAATCTTGATGTGCATGGGTTTCTCCTGGTTGCGGCCGTTGACCGGCCTGGCCGGTCCGCCGCTGCAAACATGGAAACGATCCGCTGCCCGCCCCGCCTTGAGTGGGCGCCCGCGCCGTGAGGTCCGGCCGGCTTTAATCTATTCATTGTAGACAAGCCGGCGGACGCTTGCGCGGGACGGGATCAGCGCACGATGCCTACCGGGTAGAGGAAGCGGTTGCTGTCGGCGAACGGGGTCTGCTCATAGAACCAGTTAAGCCGGGCGTTGCGGTCCTTGGCGAACTTGGGGTCCTTGAGCCTGGCCTGGAAGGCCTGGCGCAGGGCCGGGCTTTCCGCCAGCATGCGCCGCGCCATCGGCTCCATCACATAGGCTTCCGGCGCTTCCGCCGAGGTGAGATTGGCGTTGAAGAAGCCCCAGTGCAGGAAGGAATCCGGGCTGGCGGGCTCCAGCAGCAGCATCGCCAGCGTGCCCAGCGGCTGTTGCGGGTCCACCACCACGGAGCCGGCCGGATAGGTGACTTTGCGCTGCAGCGGGCTGGGCTTGCCGTCTATCAGCAAGCGGCCTTCATAACCGGGGATCTTGTCGGCGGATTCGCGATCGGGCTCGAACGGGGTGCCCAGCTTGATGTCGTCCAGCCGATAGACGGTGACGTCCAGGGTTTCCGGCCGGCTCAGTTCGCGTAGCTGGATGCCGTGGGCGCGCAGGCGGGCGATCACCTCATGCCATTGCGCCGGCACCACATAGGCCTTGGGCCGCGCGGCGATCAGGTCCGGCACGGTCAGCGGGGTGATGGGCAGGCGGTAGTCGCGCGGCTGATTGCTCCAGCGCATGATTTTGTCGCCGGTGACGGGGGAGGGCACTTTGTCGAATTTGACGCCCTTGAAGTCCACCAGCTTGGGCTTGCCCTCGGCCTCCTTCCAGGTCAGCGTCACCGGGTCCGGCCGCGCGGCGCGGTCCTTGGCGATGGCGGCGCGCAGGCCGTCGTAATGTCGGGACACGCTGTCGAAGATGGCGCGGTAGAGCACGTAGTTGCCCAGCACTTGCTGCTTGTAGGGCTTGAGCGCGTGCAGTTCCACCAGGATGGCGGGGATGCCGCGCGCGTCGGCGTACTGGTTGGAGAAGCGCGCCAGGTCGCTGTAGTACGGGTAATAGCCCTTGTCGGGGTTCTCGTTGTCGTTCATCGAGATGCAGACATTGGGCTCGTGGCCGTAGCGGCGCAGTTCGCGGTAGACCTCGGGCGTCATCACCTGGTCCATCCAGCGGCTGGACGCGGGCGACCAGCCCTGGCCGTTATTGCAATAAGTGACGTCGTACTGGTAGTTGACGCCGTCGGTGCTGTGGGTGTCGATGAAGAAGTCCGGCTGGTAGTCGTCGAGCGCGCGCGCCACATTGCGGATTTCCGGGCTGTCCAGTTTGGTGAAATCGCGGTTCAGATTGAGGTTGCGGCCGTTGACGCGCCAACCGGTCTGTTCCGGCCCGTTCTGGTTGATGCGGCCGTATTTGCCGTAACGCATGTCGCCGTCCACGTTGACGGTGGGGACGAAGAGCAGGTTGACCTTGGACAGCAGCGCGTCGTCGCGGATCAGCAGGTCGCGGATCAGCATCAGTCCGGCGTCCTTGCCGTTGGCTTCGCCGGGGTGGATGCCGGCTTGCACATAGATCAGCGGCTTGCCGCTGGCGCGCAGGCCCTGCGGCGATTTATCGGCGGCGGCGGACACCACCGCCATCATCATGTCGCGGCCCTGGTCGGTTTTCTCCGTCATCGGGCTGAGCTTGAGCAGCGCCGGCTTGGCGGCGGCCAGCTTTTGCAGGTAGGCGATGGTTTCCGGATAGGCCGGCGTGTGCTTGAAGCCGCTGGCTTCCAGCGGGGTGGCCCAGGCGTCGTCCGCCTTGGCGGCGAAGCGCTGGCTGTCGCCCTGCCAGGGGATGTCCGGCGGCAACACCCGCTGGCGCGCGGCGGACAGGTATTGGCTGTCGTCTACATAGTCCGGCGCGGCCGGCATGGCGTGCGCGTGCGGGCTGAGGTGCAGGGCGGCGAAGGCGGAAACGATAGCGAAGCGTAGCGGCAAGTGCATGATGATGATCCTGATTGTCCGAGACCGAAATAGGCTACGCCCGGCGGCCCGGCGGACGCACGGGCTGTTGCGAGGCGGCTTGACGCGGATCAAGCGCTTGCTCGCCGCGTTTCCCGCCGGAGCGCATCCAGTTCAAATCCAAAAGCCGGAGCCCCGCGCTACAGGACTCCGGCTCCTACGCTGTTCTGCTCGATGAGGTCGGCTCCAGCGCCGGGGCAGTTTTCCCCGGGCTCAGGCCCGGGCCGGCAGGTTCCAGCGCTTGTCGCTCCAGCGGCCCAGCAACTGCAGGCCGCCGCAGACCAGGAAATAAGCCAGCGCGATGAAGGCGAAAATCTCCAGCGGGTAGACCTGCTCGCGGTTGTTGACCTGGGTGGCGACGAAGGTGAATTCGGCCACGCCCACCACATAGGCCAGCGAGCTGTCCTTGATCAGGGTGATCCACTGATTGACGAAGGAGGGCAGCATCATGCGCAGCGCCTGCGGCAGCACGATCAGCCGCAGCGTCTGCCAGCGGTCCAGCCCCAGCGACAGGCCGGCCGCCCATTGGCCGGGGCCGATGGCGGCGATGCCGGCCCGCACCGACTGGCTCAGATAGGCGGCGTTGATCAGCGCCAGCGCCAGCACCACGGTGAGCACGCCGGGAATGTCTACGCCAAACAGGATGGGCAGTAGGAAATAGCACCAGAAGATCAGCATCAGCACCGGGATGGCGCGCAGCAGCGCCACCAGCGCACCCAGCGCGCGGCGCGGGCCGGGCCCGCCCATCACCAGGGCGATGCCGCCGGCCAGGCCCAGCAGGCTGGCCAGCACGCCGGCGGCGGCGCTGATGGCCAGGGTCAGCAGCAGGCCGCCGGGCTCGCCGTTGGCCAGATTGCCCCACAGCAGATAATCGAGATTGTCCTGAATCACCGGCGGCATCATCGCGGCGCCCTCCATGCCGGCTCGCCGCGCTGGCTCAGCGCCTGGGTCAGCAACACCAGCAGCAGATAGGCGGCGGTGGCGACGGCGAAGGCCTGGAAGGCGAGCAGGGTTTCGGTTTCCACCTGACGCGAGGTGTAGGACAGCTCGGCCACGCCTATGGCCATCGCCAAGGAGGTGTTCTTCACCACCGCGGTGTATTGGCCGACCAAGGGCCGGCGCGCCAGCGCCCAGGCCTGCGGCAGCACCACCCAGCGGAATTCCTGCCAGCCGTTCATGCCCAGCGCGCGCGCGGCCTGGCGCTGGCCGGCGGCGACGCCGCGCAGCCCGGCCTGCAGTTCGCCGCAGATGAAGCTGGCGCTGTACAGGGTCAGGCCCACCAGCGCGGCCAGGAATTCGAAGGACGGCCACGGCAAGGCCAGACCGCCCGGCAAGGGCAGGCTGCGCGGGGTGTTCAGCCACAGCATGGCGGCTTCAGGCAGCAGGCCGGCCACGCCGAAATACCACAGCAGCAATTGCACCATCAGTGGAGTGTTGCGGTGCAAGCTGACCCAGAGGCCGACGCCGCGGCCGAGCGCGCGCCAGCGCGACTCCAGCGCCGCGGTCAGCAGCATGCCGAGCGCGGTGGCGGCGGCGCAGACCAGCAGGGCCAGCCAGCCGGTGAGCAGCGCGCCCTTGAGCAGCCAGCCCAGGTAGTGGGGCTCCAGCCAGTGGTGGCCGAGCCAGGAGGGGGGATTCATTGCTTGCTGTCCTGTATGGCGATTGCGCTCCGCCTTTCAGCGCCGGCGGCGTCTGAAATGGCGAAACCGCCGGGCGCGCCCGGCGGCTGGGGATACGGATGGGAAAACGCGGGTCTTAGCTGGCTTCGCCGATCTTGAAGTCCCTAGGCAGCGGCGCCTTGGTGGCCGGGCCGAACCACTGATTGTAGATCTTGGCGGCCTGGCCGGATTTTTCCAGTTCCAGCAGGCTGTCGTTCACCGCTTTCAGCAGACGCGCCTCGCCCTTGGGCAGGCCGATGGCCTGGTATTCGCGGGTCAGGGTGAACGGCGCCAGTTCGAACTTGGCCTTGTCCGGCGCATTGGCCAGCAAGGCGGCCAGCTTGGAGCCGTCCTGGCTGATGGCCTGGACGTTGCCGTTGCGCAGCGCGGTGAAGGCCAGCGGGGTGTCGTCGTAAGCCACCACGGTGGTTTTCGGGTATTTGTCGCGCAGATTCACTTCCTGGGTGGTGCCCTTGTCCACGCCCACGCGCAGGCCGGCCAGTTGTTCCGGCTTTTGCAGCGACCCCTTGCGGGCGATGAACTGCTGGCCGGAGGCGAAGTAGGGCAGGCTGAACGCCACTTGCTTTTTGCGCTCGTCGGTGACGGTGAAGTTGGCGGCCACCAGATCGGCCTTGCCGGACACCAAGAGCGGCACGCGGTTGGCCGGATTGGTGGGGATCAGGCTGAGTTTTACGCCCAGTTTCTTGGCGATGTGTTGGGCCACGTCCACGTCCAGGCCGGAAATCTGACTGGTCTTGGCGTCGAGGAAGCCGAAGGGCGGGTTGCTGTCGAAGGCGGCGACGCGCAGCACGCCGGCTTTCTTGATGTCGTCCAGACGGTCGGCCCAGGCGGCGGTGGCGGTGGCGCTCAAGGCGATGGCCAATGCGATGGCGTGTTTCATGATGATGCCCCTAGTCTGAAGACGCGCCGCGGGTTTCGATCGCGCCTGTTGGCGGCGCGGTTTCAGAAGATGCCGGCGCATCGTGATTCTGAGAAATTTCCTGCCATGGATAAACCCATGACATGCGATGAGCTGATGCTAAGGCATCTTGCAAATTCTTGGAAATTATTAAAAATTAGTCTTATATATTAATTTGTTTTGATTGTGTGATTTTCCTCATTGGAACAATGCCTTGTCCGCATTGAGGCCGCGGCGGCGGCGGGCCGGTATTTTTGTTCGAGGTAGGATTGCCAAACAATTTCCTTTGCCGCGCTTTTCTGCAATCGGCATAATCGCGTTTTCCGTGCGTTCCCCATTGGCGGACGCGTCGACGGATTTGCAACTTTTCTTGACGACTGTGATGACTGGCGCGAAAGCGCGTCGGGACGAAGCAGACGAGCCGAAGCCGAAATGCCCAGCATCTATCAACTCAAATCCCGTTTTCAGGACCTGCTGCGCCCCTTGCTGCGCGGTCTGGTTTCCCTTGGCGTCACCGCCAACCACGTCACGCTCGGTGCCATGCTGGCCTCCATCGCCTACGGCGGCTGGCTGGTCTGCCGGCCGGATCAGGCCTTGCCCTGGCTGCTGCTGCCCGTCTTCCTGTTCCTGCGCATGGCCTTGAACGCCATCGACGGCATGCTGGCGCGCGAGCACGGCCAGAAGTCGCGGCTGGGCGGCATTCTCAACGAGGTGGGCGACGTGGTGTCCGACGCGGCGCTCTATCTGCCCTTCGCCCTGCTGCTGGCCCAGCCTGCCTGGGCGGTGCTGGCGGTGTCGTTGGCCTTGCTGACCGAGTTCGTCGGCGTGCTGGGGCCCGGCCTGGGCGCAAGCCGGCGCTACGACGGGCCGATGGGCAAGAGCGACCGCGCCTTTGTTTACGGCGCCTTCGCGCTGCTGCTGGGCCTGTGGCCGCAGGCGGCGACCTGGGGCGGCTGGGTGTTTGGATTGAGCGCCGCCTTGATGGCGCTGACCTGCGTCAACCGGGCGCGGGCCATTTTGAAAGAGGGCGAAGATGTTTAAACCGCTGTTGCCGCAAGCATTGATCTGGGCGCTGGGCGCCGTATTCGCGCTGCTGGTGATCGCCAGCGTCGCCATCCGCGTGCTGGAGAGCCGCTCGCCGCAGAAGAACTGGCTGGAATTGAAGCTGCGCATCCGCACCTGGTGGTGGATCGTCGCCTGCTTCTCGCTGACCCTGCTGGGCAATGTGCCGCTGGCGCTGGTGGTGTTCGCGCTGATCAGCTTCCTGGCGCTGAAGGAATACCTGACGCTGTGCGCCACCCGCACCGCGGACCACGTGGTGCTGTTCTGGGCCTATCTGAGCATCCCGCTGCAGTATTACTGGCTGGGCGTTCACTGGTACGGCATGTTCATCATTTTCATCCCGGTCTACATCTTCCTGTTCCTGCCGATGCGCATGGTGCTGATCGGCGAGACCCAGGGCTTTCTCAAGGCCGCCGCCTCGCTGCAATGGGGCTTGATGATTTGCGTGTTTTGCCTGAGCCATATGGCCGCGGTGCTGACCCTGCCGCAGCTGACCCATATCGGCGAACCGGCCCAGGGCGCGATGCTGCTGTTCTACCTGGTGGCGCTGACCCAGCTCAACGACGTGGCGCAATACCTGTGGGGCAAGGCCTTCGGCCGGCGCAAGGTGGCGCCCAAGGTGTCGCCCAACAAGACGCTGGAGGGTTTCCTCGGCGGCGCGCTGACCACCTGCCTGCTGGGCTGGTTGCTGGGGCCGCTGCTGACGCCGTTCTCGCCGCTGCACGCGGCGCTGGCCGGCCTGCTGATCGGGGTGATGGGCTTTATCGGCGACATCGTGATTTCCGCGGTGAAGCGCGACATCGGGGTCAAGGACTCCGGCCGCCTGCTGCCCGGCCACGGCGGGGTGCTGGACCGGCTGGATTCGCTGACCTATACCGCGCCGCTGTTCTTCCACTATGTCCATTACTTGTACTTCTGAGCCGATGATGAGCCGATTGCTGCGCATTCTGTTCGTACTGCTGCTGGCCCGGCCGGTGGTGCGTCTGTGGCTGGGGGTGACGGTGCGCCACCAGGAACGACTGCCCTTGCGCGGCCCGGCCATCGTGGTGGCCAACCACAACAGCCACCTGGACATCCTGGCGCTGTACAGCCTGTTTCCGCTGGGCCGCATCCCCGAGGTGCAGCCGGCGGCGGCGGCGGACTACTTCCTGAAAAACCGCCTGTTCGCCTGGTTCGCCACCCAGGTGGTGGGCATCATCCCGGTGGTGCGCGGGGGCGTGGCCAAGGGTCTGGACCCGCTGGAAGGCTGCCGCGAGGCGCTGCGCCAGGGCCGTATCCTGATCCTGTTTCCGGAAGGCTCGCGCGGCGAGCCCGAGGTGCTGTCCGAGATCAAGTCCGGCATCTGGTATCTGAGCCGGGATTTCCCCGAGGTGCCGGTGGTGCCGGTCTATCTGCACGGCCTGGGCCGGGCGATGGGGCGCGGTCAATGGCTGCCGGTGCCCTTCTTCGTCGACATCGCCGTTGGTCGGCCGTTACAGTGGCTGGAAGAGAAAGCCGCTTTCCGCGACAGTATCCGCGAAGCCTTGTTGTACTTGAAGCAAAAAACGCTGCCCGCCGCGCCGGTGGAGCAGGAGGGCTGAGACGCCGCCGTCCGCCCCTTGGCGGGCTTGGGGGATATGCCCTATTGCGGCAGCCGGCCATGGCTGGCAATCTGAATGGGCGACGTTCGTGGACGTCGCCTGGCGAGGCAGGCTGGAACAATAAGAAGATTCGATGTGTGGGAAGAGGAGAAACGTGATGAGCAAGAAAGGATGGTATCTCGGCTCCTTGTGCATGGCCGCGGCCGCTTGCGCGGTGGCTTTGCTGGGCATGGCGTTGGCGGACGCCGGCTCGGCGGCGTGGCCGTTCGTCTTGGCCAAGGGGCTGGCTTTCGCCGCGCTGGCGATGTTTCTCTGCGGCCTGGCCGCGTGCAGGGAAGCTCGATAGACGTGGGATGAAGGCGCGAGACGACGGGGCGGCAGGCTTAGGCTTGCCGCCCCGTCCTCGTTTCAGCCCATGCGCCGGCGCAGCGCGCGGCTCAACTGTTCCACGCCCCAGGACAGCGCCACCATCGCCAGGATGACGGCCGCGGCGGCTTGTTGTTGGAACAGCGACAGCGCCAGATACAGCTGCTGGCCCAGGCCGCCGGCGCCGACGATGCCGAGCACGGTGGCGATGCGGATATTGTTTTCCCAGCGGTACAGCGTATAGGCCAGCCATTGGCTGGCGACCATGGGCAGCGGCCCGTAGCAGAAGGCGGCGATGCGGCCCGCGCCGGCGTTGAGCAGCGCCTGTTCCGCTTGCGGCGGCGCGTTTTCCAGCGTTTCCGCGAACAGACGGCCCAGCACGCCGGCGGTGTGCATCGCCAGCGCCAGCACCCCGGCGGCCGGCCCCAGGCCCAAGGCCAATACCGCCAGCGCCGCCCACAGCAGATCCGGAATGCCGCGCAGCATATTCAGCAGTAAGCGCGTCGCGCGCTTGGCGGCTGCGCCCAGCCGGCCGGCGGCGGGCAGCGCCAGCGGCATGGCCAGCAAGGCCGCCAGCACCGTGCCCAGCGCCGACATCGCCAAGGTTTCCACCACGCCTTGTCCCAATGGCCGCAAGTTTGGGGCGGAGAGGTCCGGCGGCAGGAATTCCATGGCGAAGCGCGGCAGGCCGCGCCAGTCGAAGCCGTTGGCGCGCCAATCCGGCCACAGCCAGCACAGGCTGAACGCGGCCAGCGCGCCGCCGGCCAGCAATAGGCGGCGTCCGCCGCCGTCGCGCTCCAGCGCGCGTCGCGACCAGCGGCTGACGCCCTCGCTCAAGCCCACCAGCAGCAGGAATACCAGGAGCAGGGCGCCGACCTCGCCGCCATTGAGCATTTTCAGGCTGCTGTCCAGCAATTGGCCGATGCCGCCGGCGCCGACGAAGCCCATCACCGCCGATGCGCGGATCGCGCATTCCCAGCGGTAAACGCTGTAGCTGATCAATTCCGGCAGGGCCTGAGGCCACAGCGCCCAGCACAGCCGTTGCCAGCGGCTGGCCCCGGCCGCCGCCAGCGCCTGGGCCGGCGCGCGCGGCTGGGATTCCAGGATCTCCGCGTAAACCTTGCCCAGCATGCCGCCATAGGCTAGGCCCAAGGCCAGCGCCGCCGGCAGGCTGCCCAGGCCGGCGGCGCGGACGAAGAGCAGCGCCCAGACGATGTCCGGCACGCCGCGCAGCCACACCATCAGCCCGCGCAGCAGGCTTTGCGCGGCAAGGACGGTGCGGCGCGGCCGGACCGCGGTGAGCTGGTGATCGTCCAGCGCGCGGCTGGTGGCGAAGGCCAGCGGCGCGCCCAGCAGCATGGCCAGGCACAGGCCGGCGCTGGCCACCGCCAGCGTGGTGGCGGTTTCCTTGGCCACTTCTTTCAGAAAGCCGCCGTCGTGGGCGGGCGGCAGAAAGCCGGCGGCGAAACGCGCCAGGCTGAGCCAGGTGTCGCCGTTGAACAGAGTGCTCAGCGTGAACTGGGTCAGCGGCAGCGTCGGCAGCAGCAAGGCCAGGGTCAGCAGCAGCCAGCCCAGCCGCGCGCGGGCGGCCGGGTCGCGCGGCGCGGGTCTCAGCATTGCAAGCCTCTGAGCGCGGCGGGCGCGGCCGGCTCCACCGCGGTCTCGGGCATCTCGCCGGCGTAGAGCTCGGCCAGCAGCTGGGTATGGACTTGCTCGCGCGGCAGATCGAAGGCGACGGAGCCGTCGCGCAGGCCGATGATGCGCGGGAAGTGCGCCAGCGCCAGCTGTACCGAGTGCAGGCTGGCCAGCAGGGTGGCGCGGCGGGCGCGGGCGTCCTCGCACAGCAGGCGTATGCTGTCGTCGGCCAGCCTGGGGTCCAGCGCCGACACCGGCTCGTCGGCCAGCATCAGGTCTGGCCGCTGGTACAGCGCGCGGGCGATGCCGACGCGCTGACGCTGTCCGCCGGACAGCTGATCGCAGCGCTGCCATAGTTTGTCGGCCAGGCCCAGCCGTTCCAGCTCGGCGGCGACGCCGGCGGCGTCGTCCGGCCACAGCAGGCGGCGCAAGGCCGCCAGTTCGCCGCCCTGGCCCAGCCGGCCGGCGGCCACTGCGTGGATCACGCGCTGGCGCGGCGGCAGCGGCGGCGTCTGGTAGACGCTGCCTATGCGCGCGCGCAGCGCGCGCAAGGCGCGGCGCGGCAAGCGCCAGGGATCGGCGTCCAGCAGCCGGACCGCGCCGCAGTCCGGGCGCAGGCCGGTGTTGGCCAGCAAGAGCAGGGTGCTTTTGCCGGCGCCGGACGGGCCGATCAGGGCCGCCTGTTCGCCGGCGGCAAGTTGCAGATCGATGCCGCGCAGGATGACGGCGCCGTCCAGGCTCAGGCCGACGCCGCGCAGCTCCAGGCTCATTTCAGCAGCCCGGCGGCCGCGGCGGCGGCTTCTATGCCCTTATAGTTGTCCGGCTTGGTGGGGATGAAGCGGCTGGCGCGTTGCAGATCCAGTACGGCTTTCTGATCCGGGTTCTTGGCGTCCAGCTTGAGGAAGGCCTGGCGGATCTTGTCCTGCAAGCCCTTGTCCATGCTGCCGCGCACCGTCCAGTTGTAGTCGTAGTAGGCCGGGGTGGTGGCGATCACGCGCACCTTGGCGGTATCCACCTTCTTGCTTTCCACCAGCTTCTGCCACACCGAGCTGTTCAACACGCCGGCCTCCACCTTGCCGGCGGCCACCCAGGCCACGGTGGCGTCGTGAGCGCCGGAATAGGCGACGTTCTTGAAGAAGCTTTCCGGCTTGAGGCCGTCCTTCTGCATGAAATAGCGCGGCATCAGGTGGCCGGAGGTGGAGGAGGCGGAACCGAAGGCGAAGCTGTCGCCCTTCAGCTCCTTCAGGCTCTTGGCCGGGCCGCTGGTGATGAAGGTGGAGGTGAACTTGCTGTCCTCCTCGCGCTGCACCAGCGGCACCACCTTGCCGCGCTGGCTGGCCTGCACATAGGTGAAGCCGCCCAGCCAGGCCATGTCCAGCTTGTCCGAGGTCAGCGCGGTGACCACGCCGGCGTAGTCCGACACCGGTACGAACTGCACCGGGATGCCCAGCTCTTTTTCCAGGTATTGGCCCAGCGGCGCGAACTTGCGCTGCAGCTCGGTGGGGGACTCGTCCGGGATGGCGGAGACCTTGAGCACGGTCGGGGCGGCGTTGGCCAGGGCGGCGGCGGCCAGCAGCGCGCCGGCCAGCGTCAGTTTGATGGCGGTCATGGCAGTGTTTTCCTCTATTGCGGACGAAAAGCCGCAAGGGCTGGCGCCGGCGGGCCGGCGATTCAAAAAGGCCAGTCATTAAGACTGGCCTTGAAGCGGCGGACTAAAAACCGCCGCGTATAGCAAGCATTCTAGCCTAGCCCGGCTCAGGCCGCCTTGCGCTTGCCGAACAGGTAGAGCAGCGCCAGGCCGATCACGATCATCGGCAGGCTCAGCCACTGGCCCATGCTGATCACGTCGGACTGGCCGAAGATGCCGGCGTCCGGAGTGCGGAAGTATTCGCTGCCGAAGCGCGCCAGGCCGTAGCCCATCAGGAACAGCGCAGACACCTGGCCGCGCGCGCGGGTCTTGGCGCTGAAGCACCACAGCAGCGCGAACAGCGCCAGGCCTTCCAGCGCGAACTCGTACAGCTGCGACGGGTGGCGCGGCAGGCCGCCGTATTTCAGCAGGGTCACCATCAGGTCGGACGATTGCTGCGCCTGGATCAGATCGTCCATCTTGGCCTGCGGAAACAGCATCGCCCACGGCAGTTGGGGATCGGCCACCCGCCCCCACAGCTCGCCGTTGATGAAGTTGCCGATGCGGCCGGCGGCCAGGCCCAGCGGCACCAGCGGCGCGATGAAGTCGGTGACTTCCCAGAAGCTGCGGCCGTGCTTGCGCGCAAACAGCGCCACGCCGATCAGCACGCCGATGAAACCGCCGTGGAAGGACATGCCGCCTTTCCACACCATCAGAATCTCCAGCGGATGACTAAAATAATAGCCGGGCTGGTAGAACAGCACCTCGCCCAGGCGGCCGCCCAGCACCACGCCGACGGCGCCGTACATCAGCAGATCGTCCAGCAGCTTGGAGGTGAGGAAAGCGTGGCCGCGCTTGATGCGGTAGTTGCCCAGGATCAGGAAGCTGGCGAAGCCCAGCAAGTACATCAGGCCGTACCAATGAATGGCCAACGGGCCCAGCTGGATGGCCACGGGGTCGAACTGCGGATGAATGATCATTTGTCAGCCGTGTGCGTTTGCGGTAAAAGAATGTGGACGGATTATATGGGAAAGCGTTCCCACGCGTCGCGCGGCCCACCCGCCGCCCGACGCATTTTTGCCTTGAGCTCCCCGGCACCCGGAGCCAGGCGGCCCGGCCTTAAAGCAGGCCAGGCCCGGAGCGCCTTTCCCCTCATGTAGAAATTAAGGAATCAGCAATGCCCCAATACCGCTCCCGCACTTCCACCGCCGGCCGCAATATGGCGGGTGCCCGCGCTCTATGGCGCGCCACCGGCATGAAGGACGACGACTTCGGCAAACCCATCATCGCCATCGCCAACAGCTTCACCCAGTTCGTGCCCGGCCACGTGCACCTGCACAATATGGGTCAACTGGTGGCGCGGGAAATCGAACGCGCCGGCGGCGTGGCCAAGGAATTCAACACCATCGCCATCGACGACGGCATCGCCATGGGCCACGGCGGCATGCTCTACAGCCTGCCCAGCCGGGACCTGATCGCCGACAGCGTGGAATACATGGTCAACGCCCACTGCGCCGACGCGCTGGTGTGCATCTCCAACTGCGACAAGATCACCCCCGGCATGCTGATGGCGGCCATGCGCCTGAACATCCCGGTGGTGTTCGTCTCCGGCGGCCCGATGGAAGCCGGCAAGGTGCAGTGGGGCAACGACATCCGCAAGCTGGACCTGGTGGACGCGATGGTGGAAGCCGCCAATAGCGCGGTGTCCAACGAGGACGTCGAACGCGTGGAGCGTTCCGCCTGTCCCACCTGCGGCTCCTGCTCCGGCATGTTCACCGCCAACTCCATGAACTGCCTGACCGAGGCGCTGGGCCTGTCCCTGCCCGGCAACGGCAGCCTGGTGGCCACGCACGCGGACCGCAAGGAATTGTTCCTGCGCGCCGGCCGCCTGATCGTGGATATCACCAAGCGACATTACGAACAGGACGACGCCAGCTTGCTGCCGCGAGCCATCGCCTCCAAGGCCGCGTTCGAGAACGCGATGAGCCTGGACGTGGCCATGGGCGGCTCCACCAATACCGTGCTGCACCTGCTGGCGGCGGCGCAGGAAGCCGGCGTGGACTTCAAGATGGCGGACATCGACCGCATTTCGCGCTCGGTGCCGTGTCTGGCCAAGGTGGCGCCGGCCACCCAGAAATACCATATGGAAGACGTGCACCGCGCCGGCGGCGTGGTGGCTATCCTGGCCGAGCTGGACCGCGCCGGCCTGATCCGCCGCGAAGTGCCCACCGTGCACAGCGCCACGCTGGGCGAAGCGCTGGAAGCCTGGGACATCTGCCGCCACGGCGAAGACAGCGAAGCGCGGCGCTTCTACCGCGCGGCGCCGGGCGGCGTGCCCACCACCATCGCCTTCTCGCAGTCCATGCGTTACCCGACGGTGGACGACGACCGCGCCGAGGGCTGCATCCGCGACCGCGAGCACGCTTACTCCCAGGACGGCGGCCTGGCCGTGCTGTCCGGCAATATCGCCGAGCGCGGCTGCATCGTCAAAACCGCCGGCGTCGACGACTCCATCCTCAAATTCAACGGCCGCGCCCGCATCTTCGAAAGCCAGGACGCGGCGGTGGAGGCCATCCTGGCCGACCGCATCGTGGCCGGCGACGTGGTGGTGATCCGCTACGAAGGCCCCAAGGGCGGCCCGGGCATGCAGGAAATGCTCTATCCCACCAGCTATCTGAAATCCAAGGGCCTGGGCAAGGAGTGCGCCTTGCTGACCGACGGCCGCTTCTCCGGCGGCACTTCCGGCCTGTCCATCGGCCATGTGTCGCCGGAAGCGGCCGAGGGCGGCGCCATCGGCCTGGTGGAAGAGGGCGACCGCATCGAGATCGACATCCCCGGCCGCTCCATCCGTCTGGCGATCAGCGACGAAACGCTGGCGGCGCGGCGCGCGGCGATGGAAGCCAAGGGCCGCGACGCCTGGAAACCGCTGGGCCGCGACCGCGTGGTCAGCCCGGCCTTGCGCGCCTACGCGGCGATGACCACCAGCGCCGACACCGGCGCGGTGCGCGACGTGACGCAAGTCGAACGCCGTTGATATTTGTCATATTTCCTTAACCGGTTTCCGGATAGGATTCGGGCCGTGCGGTTTTTTGCCGCGCGGCCCATTGTTTTTTGGGGCGCAGCAACCATCTGCTCCTCATTCGTCCGCCGCCGCTTTCCACTGGCGCGGCCCCGTCTCTCCCCTGCCTCCCGGTTTTCGGCGGCGTCTTAGTCTTGTTCATTTGTTTTCGAATCCAACAGTTCCTTCCCGCTTGTTTTCCTAAATTTTCACAAACGAAATCCGTTCTAATGCCATTAATCATATACTTGGTCTGTTTAAATCTAAATGGCATTGTTTGAGACTAAGATTCGGCTGGGGCGGGGCAGGGGCGAGATGGGGGCGAAGAAGAAAACGGAGACGCTGATCGGCGCCGGCAGGCAAGTTCCCTGGCTACATGGATTTTAATAATTCTATTGATTTAACAGAAGCTTAGCGTTTGCTTAGCATGGGGCGTCGCCGGGAAAAGGCAAAAAAAATGCGCGGTACCGTTAGGTCCGCGCCAAGTCTACAAAGGAGAAATAGAGGAGAAACTATCAAGAAGCAATTGCTGCATCTCAACGAGAACGAATTATCCAGATTGCGGTATCGAGTGTCAACATGTTGTTTTTCGCAAATGTGTGAAATTATAATTTTCTGTCGCGCATCTGGTACATCGCGGCCGATGCCGCCGCTGTCGCGGCGCACCATGGCTGTCACAGCTGTGCCAAAATAGCGGTTTTCCGATTGCCGCAGGATTCCCCTTCATGGACGCCGTACGCCACACCCTTCCCGATCCTCGCCAGTACCACCCGCAAGTGGCGCTGACCAATATGCTGATTCACAACGCCCAGTCGGCGTTGAACGCCAAGACCGAGTCCGATCGGGAAATGTGGTTCTCCGCGGTGCGCGACGCGATGGCCGAGATGCTGGCGCGCGGCGAACTGCTGTCTATCTCGGTGGCGCTGGCCATGGTGCCGTCTCAGCAATGCTATCAACTGGTGTGGGACGCGCTGCGCGACGCGGTGGAAAACACCGGCGGCGGCCGCGCCATCGTCTTCGCCATGCCGCTGGTGCTGGTGGCCGGCAGCAAGAACCAGACCACACTGCCGGGCGAGATCGCAGATGTGGCCGGCCTGAACCAATTGCTGCGCGAGCACGGCGTGTTCGCCGCCGATGCCGATGTCGCGCTGGGCGGCGCGCTGCTGCACCCGGACAGCGTGGTGGGATTGGACTCCGCCCAGCTCTATAAGCTGAACCGCGATCCGGCCCATGCGCGCGCGCTGCTGCCGCAACAGCCGGCGCCGGTCACGGTGAAGGAAGAGGGCGTGTTCCTGCGCTACCTGCTGGGCGTCGCGATCCAGCCGGAAGGCGCGGAGCCGCCGCTGCGCCTGGGCGGCGCGGTGGGCGCTTGGGGCATGCCGCTGATGAAATTCCTGGGCGAGCAATTGAAGACTGAGGGCGTGACGCTCTTCCCCATCGCCCGCCCGCCGATGCCGGCGATGCAGGCGATGGTGGCCGGCAACTACGCTCGCTTCGAGGTGGCGATGCAGGTATTCGCCAGCAGCCAGATCCGCAGACTGCGCGAACTGAACAAGGAGCCGGTGGCCATCCTGTCCGCCCACGACAACGGCGAACTGCACATCACCCTGTCCGCCGAAGGCGACGAGCGCAACTGGGAAGCCTTCGTCTGGCCGCTGGCGGCGCTGGACACTGTGCCGCTGATCGAGGAAAGCTTCCGTGAACTGATGGCGGAATGCCATGTGCGCGAAGTGCATGTGCTGGCCGAGCTGCATCCGGACAGCAAGGACGGCGTGCCGCTGTTCTTCACCGCCGACGATTTGTAAGCCTCGTCCCGCCTTGTCCGGTGATCACGCCTCGCCTCGAGCGGGGCTTTGTCATTGCGCTTATCGTTAGCCGCTAACGGCAATCCGCCCACGGCGCGATGGCCAGCCGCGCCGCCAGGTAGTCGATCAAGGCCTGCACCCGCGCCGGCCGGCTGCGGCCCGGCGGCGTCAGGATGTAGAGCGCGATCGGGTCCACCTGCCAATCCATCATCACGGTTTCCAGCTCGCCGGCCTGCAAGTCCCGCCAGGCCAGAAACTCCGGCTGCAAGGCCAGGCCCAGGCCGGTGCGCAGCGCCGGCGTCAGCGCCTCGGCGTTGTTGACCCGCAGCGACGTAGGCATTTCCAGCGCGAATTCGCCTTGCTCCGCGTGGCGGAAGCGCCAGAACTCGCCGCCGGGCGCGTTGCTGTACAACAGCGCGCGATGCGCGGACAGCTCGCGGGGATGGCTGGGCCGGCCGTGGCGTGCGAAATACGCCGGCGAGCCCACCAACAGAATGCGCACTGAGCACAGGCGACGCGCCAGCAGGCTGGAATCGGCCAGCGAGGCGATGCGCAGCGCCAGGTCCAGGCGCTTGGCCACCAGGTCCACCTGCTCGTCGCTGAAATGGAAATCCAGCTCCACTTCCGGATGCCGCGCCATGAACTCCGGCAGCAGCGGCGCCAGATGAGACAGCCCGAAGGACATCGGCGCGGTCACCCGCACCAGCCCGCGCAAGCTGGAGGATTGCTCGGCGATGTCGGCCTCCACCGCCTCGCCTTCCGCCAGGATGCGGCTGGCCCGCTCCAGCGCGGCGTGGCCGGCCTCGGTCAAGGACAGCCGCCGCGAGCTGCGGTGCAACAGCATGGTTTTCATCCGGGCTTCCAGGCGGGAAATCGCCTTGGACACCGTGGCCTGGGACAGCGTCAGTTCCGCGGCGGCGCGCGCGAAGGAGCCGCATTCCGCCACCTTGGCGAAAATCGCCCAGGCTTCCAGATCGGGCAGTCGTTTCATGGCTAGAGCAGGGGCTGAGTGGATGGATTCCAATTTTAGCGTTTAAAAAGCGCTATATCGCATTGATTGCATCAAAAATGGAAAGAATGCTATTCGATCCCTCGGCTTATCAGCCCCTGGCCCGCTGCGTATAGTGGCTGCATCGGACGCGTCGCCGCGCAGGCGGCGCCTCGCCACAATATCGGAGGACCATATGATCGAGCATCGTCCCTTCGCCGCCTTGGGCGGCGCCCATCATGGCTGGCTGGACGCCAAGCACCATTTCTCCTTTGCCGAATACCACGACCCGGCGCGCATGCACTGGGGCGCGCTGCGGGTCTGGAACGACGACGTCATCGCGCCGGGCGCCGGCTTCCCGCCGCATCCGCACGCGGACATGGAAATTGTCACCTATGTCCGCGAAGGCGCGATCAGCCACCGCGACAATCTGGGCAACCAGGGCCGCACCGAGGCCGGCGACGTGCAAGTGATGAGCGCCGGCCGCGGCATCGTGCATTCCGAATACAATCTGGAAGCCGTCGACACCCGCATCTTCCAGATCTGGATCATGCCGGAGCGGCGCGGCGGGGACCCGTCCTGGGGCAGCAAGCCCTTTCCCAAGGCGGACCGCTCCGGCGCCTTCGTCGCGCTGGCCAGCGGCATGGACGGCGACGATCAGGCCTTGCCCATCCGCGCCGACGCCCGCGTGTTGGGCGCCACCCTTAAAGCCGGCGAAAGCGCGGACTATCCGCTGGGCGCGGAACGCCGCGGCTACCTGGTGCTGGCCCGCGGCCGGGCGGAAGTCAACGGCGTGGCGCTGCAAGCCCGCGACGGCGCGGCGATTAAGGATGAAGCGTTGTTGCGCATTGTCGCCAGCGAGGACGCCGAGCTGATTCTGGTGGATAGCCGAGAGTGAGGGAATGAAAGACAAAGCGCCGGGTGTCCGGCGCTTTTTTCAAACCACGCGCAGTTTGCGCGTTGGCGGTTTCTTCGATGATGGTGGGTTGGATTCCACCTTGACTACAGTTCCTTTGGAACAAGCCTCACCGAGATCATGGCTTAGCTTAGCCAAGCTGTGGGCGGTGCTCTGGGACACATAGACCCGCTTCTTGGCATTGGGTGATTTAACGCTGTTTTTCATAGCCGATATACCCCGTATCCTCAAGCCCCGCGTTGTGGATGGCGCTAAAACCCAGTTCTTGTATGAGCAGGTGATTACAGTGACAAACTCTATCATAGAACCTGCCAAGCCCCAGAGCCGGCTTGTAAAAGTACTGCCTTGTTTCAGCTACAAGCCGACTATGGTAGACAACAATTTCAAGTAAATGTTGCCCAAAACTGAAAATTTGGCGGGGGTTGTCCAGGCGCCATGAGGCCGGCTCGTAGATATGGTCGCGGCTGATAGCGTCGGCTCGCATGAACTTTACCAACCGGCTTGTGCGCATATCGGGTTCAAAGTCATGCGCCCAAGTCCGGATAAAGTCACGTACCTCCTGCTCATCGTCTCCAGGCACTTCTCCCGCTAGGCTGGCAAAATACATTAGGTAGCGGTAGGCGCTAAAAACAAATGGCACGACTTCGAAGAAGCCATCGGCATGATGGGCTAAGGGGACACGGTAGATATTCCCCACCCACGCGGAGCGCTGATCCGGCGTGGGCGCACCTGCGAACCACTCCGTGGGCATGGCTTGGTTTTGCTCCAGCCAAAACATTCATCTTTCTCCACTGAGACGAACCATTGGAAGAGGGCGCTTGCCACAAGAGTGAGATGCAAGCAAGGTCGTAGCCCTTGCAAAGCGATCCATGGGCGCTTGGCATTGTTGCTTTATCCAATGCTGGGCTGCAAATCGCTGTGGCTTTGTCCCTTTATCGGTGGGGTGTGGGGGCGATGGAAGTGGCGCGCAGGGGCTTGTCGTTGCCTCTCGCAATTGCTTCACGTTAAGGATTTCGCTCCGGCATTTCGTGTAGAATGCCCGCATCGTTAACCCTTTGATGGATGAGTCAAAGATGTTCGCTGCTGACCAGACGATTGCCAAATTCGACCCCGAACTCGCCGCCGCCATTGCGGCCGAGTGTCAACGCCAGGAAGATCACATCGAGTTGATCGCCTCGGAAAACTACACCAGCCCCGCGGTGATGGAAGCCCAGGGCTCCCAACTGACCAATAAGTACGCCGAAGGCTACCCGGGCAAGCGCTTCTACGGCGGTTGCGAACACGTGGACGTGGTGGAACAGCTCGCCATCGACCGCGTCAAGCAGCTGTTCGGCGCGGAATACGCCAACGTGCAGCCGCACTCCGGCAGCCAGGCCAACCAGGCGGTGTACTTCTCCATCCTGAAGCCGGGCGACACCGTGATGGGCATGAACCTGGGCCACGGCGGCCACCTGACCCACGGCTCCCCGGCCAACCTGTCCGGCAAGATGTTCAACATCGTCGCCTACGGTCTGAACGACAAGGAAGAAATCGACTACGACGACATGGAACGCGTAGCGATGGAAACCAAGCCCAAGCTGATCATCGGCGGCGCTTCCGCTTACGCGCTGCGTTTCGACTTCGAGCGCATGGGTCAGATCGCCAAGAAATGCGGCGCTTACTTCATGGTGGACATGGCGCATTACGCCGGTCTGATCGCCGCCGGCGTTTACCCGAACCCGGTGCCGTTCGCCGACTTCGTGACCTCGACCACCCACAAGACCCTGCGCGGTCCGCGCGGCGGCATCATCCTGGCCAAGGCCGAGTTCGAGAAGAGCATCAACAGCAATGTGTTCCCGACCCTGCAAGGCGGCCCGCTGGAGCACGTGATCGCCGCCAAGGCCGTGGCCTTCAAGGAAGCGCTGCTGCCCGAGTTCAAGGTGTATCAGGAACAAGTGCTGAAGAACGCCGCCATCATGGCCAAGACCCTGGGCGAGCGCGGCGTGCGCATCGTATCCGGCCGCACCGAGAGCCATGTGTTCCTGGTGGACCTGCGCGCCAAGGGCCTGACCGGCAAGGCGGCCGACGCGCTGCTGGGCCGCGCTCACATCACCGTGAACAAGAACGCGATTCCGAACGACCCGGAAACCCCGTTCGTGACCTCCGGCATCCGCATCGGCTCCCCGGCCATCACCACCCGCGGCTTCAAGGAAGCCGAAGCCATCCAGGTGGCCAATCTGGTGGCGGACGTGCTGGACAACCCGAACGACGACGCGCTGATCGCCCGCGTGGCCGAGCAAGCCACCGCGCTGTGCCATCGTTTCCCGGTGTACTCCAAATAAGCCAAGCTGGTCTCGGCCGCTGAAAGACGCCCCCAGGGGCGTCTTTTTCATGGGCGGGCGATAGCGGCATTAACTTGACTGCGCATTGCTGATAACATCCCTACATTGGAACCCTTAGGATTAAGTCATGAAATGCGCGTTCTGCGGCAATGCCGATACTCAGGTAATCGACTCCCGCGTCAGTGAGGACGGCAGCAGCATCCGGCGGCGGCGGCGCTGCCCGGTGTGCGAGAAGCGTTTCACGACCTTTGAAACCGCCGACGTGCGCATGCCGCAGGTGGTGAAAACCGCCGGCCACCGTTCGGAATTCGACATCGAGAAAGTGCGCACCAGTTTCCTGCGCGCGCTGCACAAGCGCCCGGTGCCCACCGCCTTGGTGGACGAAGCGATAGACCGCATCTGTCACAAGCTGCTGCAATTGGGCGAGCGCGAAGTCTCCAGCCGCGAGATCGGCGAAATGGTGATGAACGAACTGGCGCGCCTGGACAAAGTGGCTTATGTGCGTTTCGCCTCGGTGTACCGCAGCTTTCAGGATGTGTCCGAGTTTTCCGACGCCATCAAGGAAATCCAGAAGTCTTCGCATTGACCGACCGGCGGGCGGCTGGAGTAGACTGCTCTATTCTTCCGTCATCGCGGGTGCCCTCCATGGTAGAACCCCTGCCTTCCAATGTTTCGCTGCGCGCGCCGGAGTTGTCCGACGCGCCGGCGCTGTTCGCGCTGATCAACGCCAACCGCGATGCGCTGCGGCCGTGGATGCCGTGGGAGCCCCTGACCCGCTCCGAGGCGGACTCCCGCGCTTTTCTGGAGTCCGCCGCCGTCGGCTGTCAGATCGGCAAGGCCTATACTTGGCTGGTATTGCGCGACGGCGCGCTGGCCGGCGTTTGCGATCTGCACGCCATCGACGATTTGAACCGCCACGCCTTCGTCGGCTATTGGCTGGACCGCCGCCAGGTGGGGCAGGGCGTGATGCAGGCGGCGCTGCGCCTGTTGCTGGCCGAAGCCTTCGGCCCCTTGGGCCTGCACCGGGTGGCGATAGACGCGGCGGCGGACAATCATCGCAGTTGCGCGGTGGCGGAGCGGCTGGGCTTCCGCTACGAAGGCGTGCTGCGCGAGTACTTGCTGTTGCAGGGCCGCTATTGCGACGCCAGGCAGTACAGCCTGCTGGCTCAAGAATGGAAGCAATGAATCATGAATTATTCCGCCGATGACCATCGTCACATGCAGCGCGCGTTGCGGCTGGCCGCCGCGGCCACCCGCCGCGCCGCGCCCAATCCGGGCGTGGGCTGCGTGCTGGTGCGCGACGGCGCGGTGATCGGCGAGGGCGCCACTCTGGAAGTGGGCGGCGATCACGCGGAAATCCAGGCGATCAAGGACTGTCTGGCGCGCGGCCTGTCCCCGCGCGGCGCCACCGCCTACGTCACGCTGGAGCCGTGCAGCCACCACGGCCGCACCCCGCCGTGCGCGCGGCGTCTGATCGACGAGGGCGTGGTCCGGGTGGCCGCGGCGATGGTGGACCCCTACCATGAAGTGGCCGGCCGCGGCCTGGCCATGCTGCGCGCCGCCGGCATCGCCGCCGACGCCGGGCTGATGGAAGCCGAGGCGCGGCAAGTGCATCGCGGTTTTCTGTCGCGCGTCGAGCGCGGCCGCCCCTGGGTCATGCTCAAGGCCGCCTCCACGCTGGACGGCAAGACCGCCTTGCTCAACGGCCGCAGCCAATGGATCACTGGCCCGGAGGCGCGGCGGGATGTGCATCGCCTGCGCGCCGAACACTGCGCGGTGCTCACCGGTAGCGGCACCGTGCTGGCCGACGATCCGCAACTGACGGTGCGGGAAGTCCCCTGCGAGCGCCAGCCGCTGCGGGTGGTGCTGGACAGCGATCTGCGCACGCGGCCGGAACAGCGCATCTATCAGGACGGCGCCACCTTGCTGGCCACCTGCGATCACCAGGCTGCGCGTTTGGAGCCTTACCGCGCCGGCGCGGAGCTTCTGACCCTGCCGCGGCTGGCCGACGGCCATGCCGATCTGCCGGCTTTGCTGGCGGCCTTGGCGCAACGCGGCGTCAATATGCTGATGGTGGAAGCCGGAGCCGGCCTCAACGGCGCGCTGCTGCGCGCCGGGCTGGTGGACGAGATCGTGCTCTACCTGGCGCCGTCGCTGGCCGGCGACGCCGCGCGCGGCCTGTTCGCCTGGCCGCCGCTGGAAGACCTGGCCGACAAGCAGCGGCTGAGCATACGCGACGCGCGCATGGTGGGCGCGGATTTGCGCCTGAGCCTGACGCCGGTCTTGGCGGCTGCTCAAGGTCCCGCGAACTAGGGCGAGACAAGGCGAGGATGGCCTCCACGCTTGGGAAAATGACCGCGTCGCCGCGAATCCCGTCTGGAGTCTGCAACATTTCTGTCCGAAAATAAGAGCAGTTCGCCCGCTGTGCGCATGACGCGTGACGGCGGGCGCGAACGCACGCTCAGGACGGGCCGCCAAGAACGGCTCGCTTTCGCATTCGGGGCAGTCGCGGCATCCGGGAGGGCTGGGGAAAGGGCATGAGCGATTTGAAGGCGGCGCTGGAAGCTTATATGCGATTGTTGGCGCGTCAGGGCGCGCCGGCTCAGGTGATCGACGAGAGGCGTCGCATTCTGGAACTGCTGCTGCCCTGGCTGGACGGCGTCGAGCGCAACGCGGAAGGCTTCCGCGGTCCTTGTGAACGCCTGCTGCAGGCCTGCTCGCCGGACGAGCAGGTGCTGGCGCTGACCTGTACCCGCGAGTTCTATTACTTCTGGCTGGGCGATACCAAGAAAGTGGTGGAGATCACCGCGCGCAGCGGTTTTTCGGTGCGCAATGTGCGGGTGTGGCTGGAGACGGATTGGGAAGGGCTGCTGACGCGGATGGAGCGCGACGGCTTCTCCCGCTTCCCGCCGTCGCTGGGCCTCTACCTGGGCAAGCTGTTCGAGGACGGCATGTCCGAGCCGGACATCCATCTGCGCGAGCGCCTGCTCAAATCCCTGCTCTATCTATTGGACGGCCAGCCCATCCAGGGCGACAGCTTCCGCATGATGGTGGACGCGGTGTTATTGCATCTGCGCGAGGCGGAGCTGAAAAACACCTTTTTGCTGCTGGTGCGCGAGTACTTCTATTACTGGCACCAATTCCCGCAAGCCCAGGCGCGCAACGCCGGCCAGCCGGCGGCTTGAGGCGAACCGACGGGCCCGCTATTTCATCCCCCAACGCTTCCGTTCCCGCGGCCTCAAGCCGGCTGCGCGGCTTCCAGCCTGGCCCGGCCCGGCAAGCCCGCGCGCCAGGCCGGCGGCGCTTCGGCGCTGGCCCAGTATTCCTCGATCTGGCTGATCAGCCCGTGTTCCAGCGTGAACAGGGAATTGGCGAAGAAGCGCGCCTCGCCGTGGTCCACCTGCGCCACCACGTGCCAGCGGCCGTCGGCCAGTAGATTGTCCTGCAGCAGGCGTATGCTCCAGCCCTCCGGATAAACGCGGTTGACGTGGACGATGGCGTCCGCGCCGCGGAAGCACTCGCCGCTGCAGTGCCACAGCATCACGGCGTCGTCGCGCAGCAGGCGGCGCGCGCGCTCCCAGTCGCGGTCCTGGTAGGCGAGAAAGAGTTGGGCGGCGATGGATGGCATGATTTTACCTCATGCTAGTCATGGAGTATTGATAATGTACAAAATCAAAATCCTTGTCAATACGCGGCTTTGGCGGATTTTGGGGCGGAAGTTGTCAGATCAAATAGTCTGATGGCATCATGCTTTGACAAGTGGAGCGTGTTTACGATCTCGCGAGCTGGGGCGAGACCAGGCGTTGCGGCTGAGAAAGCGGAAGGAGTAGCGCTAGATGAGCATTCTGCAGCGGTTCTCAACGCCGTATCGCCGACGCGCAGCAGATCGTAAATCGGTTCTTTATAGAGAGGAGACAAGATGACGCACACATCCGCCTACCAGGCTTTAACCCACACTTTCGCCCGCCTGCACCGCTTTAGCCACCTCGGCGCCATCGCCGGCTGGGACCAGGCGGCGATGATGCCGAGCAAGGGCAACGACGCCCGCGCCGCCGCGCTGGCGGAGCTGGGGGTGCTGACCCACGGCATCATCACCGCGCCGCAGCTGAAGGAGCAGCTGGACGCGGCGGAGCAGGAAAACCTGGACGAGCTGCAACGCGCCAATCTGCGCGAGATGCGCCGCGAATGGGCGCAGGCCAATCTGCTGCCGGCGGAGCTGGTGGAAGCCAAGACCCTGGCCGGCGCGCGCTGCGAGCACGCCTGGCGCAGCCAGCGCCCGGCCAATGACTGGAAGGGCTTTCTGGAAAACCTGCGCGAGGTGGTCAAACTGTCGCGCGAGGAGGGCCGCTTGCTGGCCGAGGCCAGCGGCGGCAGCCGTTACGACGCGCTGATGGACAAGTACGAGCCGGGGATGAAGAGCGCGGAGATCGAGCGCATTTTCACCGAGGTGAAGTCCTGGCTGCCGGGCCTGATCGAACGCGCGCGCGCCAAGCAGGCGTCGGAAACGGTGATCGAGCCGGTGGGGCCGTTCGCGGTGGCGCAGCAGCGCGCCTTGGGCGTGGAGGCGATGAAGCTGCTGCGCTTCGACTTCGACGGCGGCCGGCTGGATGTCAGCAGCCATCCCTTCTGCGGCGGGGTGCCGGAAGACGTGCGCATCACCACCCGCTACCGCGACGATGATTTTGTCCAGAGCCTGATGGGCATTGTTCACGAAACCGGCCACGCCCGTTACGAGCAGAACCTGCCCAAGGACTGGCTGGAGCAGCCGCTGGGCCGCGCGCGTTCCATGGGCATTCATGAGAGCCAGAGTCTGTCCTTCGAGATGCAGCTGGGCCGCAGCCCGGCCTTCCTGCAGTTGATCGCGCCGCTGATCCGCAGCCATTTCGGCGAGCAGCCGGCGTTTGCGCTGGAAAATCTGCAAGGCCTGTACAGCCGGGTGCAGCCGGGTTACATCCGCGTGGACGCCGACGAGCTGTGTTATCCGGCGCATGTGATTCTGCGTTTCGAGATCGAGCGCGCGCTGATGGACGGCGATATCGAGGCCGAGGACATCCCGGCGCTGTGGGACGAGAGGATGATGGCCTATCTGGGCGTGGACACCCGCGGCAATTACACCAACGGCTGCATGCAGGACATCCACTGGACCGACGGCGGCTTTGGCTATTTCCCCAGCTACACGCTGGGCGCGATGTATGCGGCGCAGTATTTCGCCAGCCTGCGCCGCGCCGAGCCGGAGCTGGACGCGCAGGTGGCGGCCGGCAATCTGGAGCCCATCTTCAACTGGCTGAACACCCATATCTGGAGCCAGGGCAGCCGCTGGAGCACGGACGAACTGGTGCGGCGCGCCACCGGCGAGACGCTGAACCCGGCGCATTTCAAGGCGCACCTGGAGCGGCGTTATCTAGGCGTTTGAGTTTGTGGAAGGCAGATGAAAAGCGCGGCTTGGCCGCGCTTTTTTTGGATCCGCTAGCCAAACCCCTGATCCTGCGTTGCGCCTCCTTGTCGTACGACTTGTACTGCCTGCGTCGGCGCGCCTTGGCTCAGGTTCTCTGCGAGGTTTTCTTAGAACGTGTTTACGATCTCGCGAGCTAAGGCGAGACAAGGCGAAAACGGCTGAGAAAGCGGAATGTACTCGTGGTACATGAGCATTTCGAAGCGGGTTTCAACGCCGTATTGCCGAAGCGCAGCGGAGCGTAAACAGGTTCTTAGCGGCTCTTATTGGGGCTGACTGAAAAACGCATGGACCGCCGCGGCCAGCGCTGCCGGCTGTTCCCATTGCAGCATGTGGCCGGCGTCGGCGATCACGGTTTCCTGGAGTTGGGCGAAACAGGCGCGCCGCTGCGTCATGCTGGCGGCCACGCTCTTGGCCAGCGGGTGGTCGTCGGTGTCGCCGCCCAGCGCCCACAGCACCGGCGCGCTGATCCGTTGCCAGCAAGCCATCGCTTCTTCCAGCCGGTACAGCACCGGGTTGACCATTTTGTGGCGCGGGTCGGCGCGGTAGTAGAGGCCGTCGTCGCGCTGGCGGGTCAGTTCGCGCGCCAGCCATTGGGCGCGTTCCGGCGTCAGCCTGGGGTTGCGTTCCAATAGTTTGGCGGCCACGGCGTCCAGCGACTGCAAATCGCCGAACTCCGGCGCGGCGCGGGTTTCGCGCAGCCAGCGCGCATAGCGGCCCGGCGCTTCCGCCGGCTTGGTGGCGGCCAGGCCGAAGCCTTCGGCCAGCACCAGCTTTTCTATGCGTTCGGGGCGGATGCCGGCGTAGATGCCGGCAATCATCGCGCCCATGCTGTGGCCCAGCAGCTTGACCGGCTGTTGCGGCGACAGCGCGTCCAGCAGCGCGTCGAGATCGGCCAGGTAGTCGGGGAAGTAGTAGCTGCCGTCGTTCCAGTCGCTGTCGCCAAAGCCGCGCCAGTCCGGCGCCGCCACTTGCCAGCTGTCCGGCAGCGCATCCACCAGGAATTGGAAGGTGGCCGAACTGTCCATCCAGCCGTGCAGCAGCACCAAGAGCGGCGCGTCGCGCGGGCCCCAGCGACGCAGATGATAGCGGTGGCGGTTGAGGGTCAGGGTTTCGGACTGGCTGAGGCGTTGAATCGGCATGGCGGCGCGAGCGGTGGGATGAAAGCCCCAGTCTACCCAGAAACACGGCGAACCGGGAGGTTCGCCGTGCGCATGGGAAGGGGCTTATTGATGGATGTCGGCGCGGTGCGTCTCCTTCAAGCCCAGCAGGCAGACCACGAAGCTGACGCTGTAGACGATGACCGGATACCACAGGCCGTAGAGGATGTCGCCGGTGTAGACCACCAGCGAGAAGGCCACGGTGGGGAACAGGCCGCCTATCCAGCCGTTGCCGATGTGGTAGGGCAGCGACATCGAGGTGTAGCGGATGCGGGTGGGGAACAATTCCACCATGGTGGCGGCCAGCGGACCGTAGACCATGGCGGCGATCAGGCTGAGCAGCACCAGCACGGCCACCACCATCGGGTAGTTGATCTTGTCCGGGTCGGCCTTGTCTGGATAGCCGGCCTGCTTCAGCGCGGCCAGCAACGCGGCCTTGTCGAAGCCGGTCAGCGTCTGTTCGCCCACCTTGATCTGGGTTTCGCCGCCGGCGGGCGCCGTCTGGCGCTGGTAGGGCACGCCGTTCTTGGCCAGCAGGGCCTTGGCTTGGTCGCAGCTGCTGCTGAGCTTGGCCTTGCCCACCGGATCGAACTGGAAGCGGCAGCTGGCCGGGTCCGCCACCACCACCACCGGCGCCTGGCGCGCGGCGTTGGCGATGTCCGGGCTGGCGTAGGCGGTCAGCCATTTGAAGGCGGGAAAGGTCAGCAAGGCCGCCAGCAGCAGGCCGGTCAGCATCACCGGCTTGCGGCCGATGCGGTCGGACAGATAGCCGAAGTACAGGAATAGCGGCGCGGCGATCAGCAGCGACATCACCAGCAGCTGGGTGGCGATCTGCGAATCGACCTTGAGGATCTGGGTGAGGAAGAACAGCGAGTAGAACTGCGCGCAATAGAAGGTGACCGCCTGGCCGCCGTTGATGCCGAACAGCGCGGTGAGCACGATGCGCAGGTTCTTCCAGTTGGTGAAGGATTCGGTCAGCGGCGCTTTGGAATGCTTGCCCTCGGCCTTCATTTTCAGGAAGGCCGGCGATTCGTGCATGGACAGCCGGATCCAGGTGGAGATGGCCAGCAGCGCCAGCGACAGCAGGAAGGGCAGGCGCCAGCCCCAGTCGTCGAAAGCCGGGCCGGTGAGTTTGCGGCAGGCCAGGATCACCAGCAGGGACAGCAGCAGGCCGGCGGTGGCGGTGACCTGGATCCAGCTGGTGTAGGCGCCGCGTTTGTGATCCGGCGCGTGTTCGGCCACGTAGATGGCCGCGCCGCCGTATTCGCCGCCTATCGCCAGGCCCTGCAGCATGCGCAGCACCACCAGCAGGATGGGCGCGGCGATGCCTATGCTGGCGTAGCCGGGCAGCAGGCCCACCAGGAAGGTGGACACACCCATGATCAGGATTGTGGCGAGGAAGGTGTATTTGCGGCCTATCATATCGCCCAGCCGGCCGAACAGCAGCGCGCCGAAGGGGCGTACCAGGAAGCCGGCGGCGAAGGTCATCAAGGCGAAGATGAAGGCGGTGGTTTCATTGACGCCGGCGAAGAACTGCTTGCTGATCACCGCCGCCAGCGCGCCGTACAGGAAAAAATCGTACCACTCGAAAACGGTGCCCAGCGACGAGGCGAAGATCACTTTGCGCTCGGAGCCGCTGATCGCGTGTCCCGCCGTGGCGGCGGGCGTCAGGGTGCTGCTCATGGTGCTGTCTCCTCTTGGTGTGGCTTTGCGACAAGTTGTGGGGCGGGAAGTGGGCTTCCTCTGTTTGGATGGATTCCGATGTCGCGCGGCGCTCAGTCCTGCGCGGCGCGGTCTTGCAAAATCATGCGGGCGGCTTTTTCCGCGATCATCAGCGTGGGCGAGTTGGTGTTGCCCGAGGTGATGGCGGGCATGATGGAAGCGTCCGCCACTCTCAATCCGGATAGTCTGTGAACGCGCAGTCTGGCATCGACCACCGCCTCGGTATCCTGTCCCATTTTGCAGGTGCCGACCGGATGAAAGATGGTGGTGCCGATGCGGCCGGCGGCGGCGGCCAGCTCCGCATCGCTCTGGGCGGCGAGGCCGGGCAGGTATTCTTCCGGCCGGTAGCGCGCCAGCGCCGGCGCGGCGACGATGCGCCGGGTCAGCCGCAGCGCGGCCACCGCGACGGCGCGGTCCCGCGGGTGGCTGAGGTAGTTGGGCTGAATCAGCGGCGCGGCGTCCAGGCCGGCGCCGCCAATGGCGACCCGGCCACGGCTGAGTGGACGCAGGTCGCACACCGAGGCGGTGAAGGCGGGGAAGGGGTGCAGCGGCTCGCCGAAGCGTTCCAGCGACAGCGGCTGCACATGGTATTCCAGGTTGGCGCGCGTCTGTTCCGGCCCGGATGCGGCGAAAGCGCCCAACTGACTGGGCGCCATCGCCAGCGGGCCGCTGCGCCGCCACAGGTATTCCCAGCCCATGGCCAGCTTGCCGCTCCAGCTATTGGCCAACTGGTTCAGCGTGCGCGCGCCGCTGACCTTGAACACCATGCGTAGTTGCAGATGATCTTGCAGATTGGCGCCGACCCCTGCCAGCGCGTGGCGCACGGCGACGCCGTGCTCTTGCAGCAGCGCGGCCGGGCCGATGCCGCTGCGCTGCAACAAAAGCGGGGAGCCGACGGCGCCGGCGGCCAGGATGATTTCGCCGCGGCAGCGCGCCTGCCAGCGTTGCCGCTGTTGCAGGAATGCAATACCGGTGGCGCGGCCGTCCTCCAGCAGAAGGGTTTCCGCCTCGGCATGGGTCAGCACGGTGAGGTTGGGGCGCTGGCGCACCGGGCGCAAAAAAGCCTTGGCGGTGTTCCAGCGCAGGCCGCCGCGCTGATTGACTTCGAAATAGCCGCAGCCAGCGTTGTCGCCGCCGTTGAAATCGTCCACCGGGGCGATGCCGCTCTGTTCCGCCGCGTCGCGGAAGGCGTCCAGGATCGCCCAGGACAGCCGCTGCCGTTCCACCCGCCATTCGCCGCCGTGGCCGTGCTGGGCGCGGGCGCTGTCGAAGTGGTCTTCCATGCGCAGAAAGTCCGGCAGCACCTCGTCCCAGCTCCAGCCGGGGCAGCCCTGGGCCGCCCAGCCGTCGTAGTCCGCGGCCTGGCCGCGCATATAGATCATGCCGTTGATCGAGGAGCAGCCTCCCAGCACCTTGCCGCGCGGGTAGTTGAGGCTGCGTCCGCCCAGGCCGGCCTCGGGCGCGGTGCGCAGGCACCAGTCGGTGCGCGGATTGCCGATGCAGTAGAGATAGCCGACCGGGATGTGTATCCACGGATAGTTGTCCTCGCCGCCGGCTTCCAGCAACAGCACGCGGTGTCGCGGATTGGCCGACAGGCGGTTGGCCAGCAGGCAGCCGGCGCTGCCCGCGCCGACGATGATGTAGTCGAATGTGTCCGCCAATGCCTGCATGCCGCGCTTTCCTATGACGTCTGTATCGCCACCATATAAGATCAAGCCGGGCCGGCCTGGGAATAGCCAGAGTGGAACAACAGCTGTTAGTTTTCTAACAGCCGCGCAATTGAAGCCTGTCATATTTGTGTGCAAGCGCACCATAAACACGGGGAGGGCTTGATGTTCGACTGGAACGACATCCGTTATTTTCTGGCCTTGCAGCGCAGCGGCAAGCTGCTGGCGGCGGCCCGGCAGCTGCGCACCACGCATGCGACGGTGGCCCGGCATATCGAACAGTTGGAGCGGCAGCTGGGCCAGCCGCTGTTTGTGCAGCAGCCGGACGGTTATCAACTGACCGCGGCCGGCCGGCAGTTGCTGCCCCTGGCCGAGCAATTGGAAAACACCGCGTCGCGGATGCAGGACGAGGCGCGGGTGGGCCATGTGGAGGTGGCCGGCCTGGTGCGGCTGGGCGCGCCGGAGGGCTTGGGCTCGCTGTTTCTGGCGCGGCACCTGCCGCGGCTGACGGAGCGTTACCCTGCGCTGGAGATCGATCTGGTGTCGGTGCCGCGCTTCGTCAGCATCACCAATCGCGAGGTGGACATCGCCATCGCGCTGGAGCGGCCGCAGGCCAATATGGTGGTGACGCGCAAGCTGACCGATTACTGCCTGGGCCTGTATGCGACGCCGGCCTATCTGGACGCGCATGCGCCCATCCGCGAGCGCGAGGACCTGGCCGGGCATCCCATCGTCGGCTATGTCGACGATCTGCTGTTCTCGCGCGAGCTGATGTTCCATCGCGGCCTGTGCCGCAACCCCTTGATCCCTCTGCGCTGCACCAGCGTGGTGGGCCAGCAGCAGGCGGCGCTGGCCGACGGCGGCATCGCGGTATTGCCGTATTATCTGACCTACGACGACGCGCGGCTGCGCCAGTTGTTGCCGGAACTGCGCATCATCCGCTCTTACTGGATCAGCGGCCGCAGCGACATCCGCCGCACGCTGCGCTACCGCGTGGTGTGGGACTACGTGGTGGAGCTGTGCCAGCGCATGCAATGGTTGCTGCTGCAACAGCCAACTCAGCAAAACGAATCAATCGATGCGGGATAAGCTCACTTCATGAGAACGCTCTATCGCAACGGCGGCCCGGATTCGCCGTATTTGTGGCGGATGCTGCGGGTACTGGACTATCTGTGGCGCCATCTGGATGGGCCGGTGCCGCTGGAAAGATTGGCGGAGGAGGCCTGCTTGTCGCCCTTTCACTTTCACCGCGTGTATCGCGGCCTGATGGCCGAAACGGTGGGAGAGACCCGGCAGCGGCTGTTGCTGCATCGCGCGGCCGGGCAGTTGGACGGCGGCTCGCTGCCTTTGTCTAGGGTGGCGACGCGCGCCGGCTACGGCGGCACCGCGGCCTTCGTCCGGGCCTTCGCCAGGGCTTACGGCGAGAGTCCGGGCCGCTATCGCCAGCGCAGAGCGTTCATTTCTAGGCAAGACTGGGAGACCGTTATGCATGAAGTGACATTGCTCAAGCAGGATAAGGGGCTGAGGGTGCTGATGCGCCGCCATATCGGCAGTTATATGGAGATCGGCCAGGCCTTCGGTGCTTTGCAGGCCATCAGCCCGGCTTGCGCGGCCGGCGACGCGCCAGGCCGCACATTCGGGATGTATCTGGATGATACGGAACAGACGGAGGAAGCCAAGCTGCGCTCCATCGCCTGCGTGACGGTGCCGGACTCCTGGCAGGACCGGACGCTGCCGGATGGGTTTGAATGGGGGGAGATCCCAGCCGGAGAGTACGCTTGCGTGACGCATCTGGGACCGTACGCGGAACTGTCCACGGCCTGGTCCTGGCTGTACCGGCACTGGCTGCCCGGCAGCGGGCGCGCGCTCGGCGAGGTGCCGTGCGTGGAGGAGTATTTGAATTCGCCTTACGACAACCCGCCCACCGCCTTGCGCACTCGGCTGATGTTGTCGCTGGTCTGAGAGCCTGTTTACGATCTGCTGCGCGTAGTGAAGCGTTGCACGGTGAGTACGAGCTCAAAATGCTCATGTACCACTAGTACATTCCGCTTTTTCGCTCGTTTTCGCCTTGTCTCGCCTTAGCTCGCGAGATCGTAAACATGTTCTGAGCGCGCTGGTGGTTCAGCCATGAAAAAACCCGCGCCGTTTGGCGCGGGTTTTGCCGTAAAGGATGCCTGACGACGTCGGGTCTTAACGGGATACGTGGTAGTTCGGCGCTTCCTTGGTGATCTGCACGTCGTGGACGTGGGATTCCTGGATGCCGGCGGAAGTGATTTCCACGAACTCCGCTTTGGCGTGCATGTCGGCGATGGTGGCGCAACCGAGGTAGCCCATCGAGGAGCGCAGGCCGCCCACCAACTGGTGGATCACCTGGCCGATGGAGCCCTTGTACGGCACGCGGCCTTCGATGCCTTCCGGCACCAGTTTTTCCACATTGCCTTCGTTGTCCTGGAAGTAGCGGTCGGACGAGCCCTGGCTCATCGCGCCCAGGCTGCCCATGCCGCGGTAGGACTTGTAGGAACGGCCCTGGAACAGCTCGACTTCGCCCGGGGCTTCCTCGGTGCCGGCGAACATGCCGCCCAGCATCACGCAATTGCCGCCGGCGGCCAGCGCCTTGGAAATGTCGCCGGAGAAGCGGATGCCGCCGTCGGCGATCATCGGCACGCCGGTGCCCTTCAGCGCTTCGGACACATTGTGGATGGCGGTCAGCTGCGGCACGCCCACGCCGGCTACGATGCGGGTGGTGCAGATGGAGCCGGGGCCGATGCCGACCTTGACGCCGTCGGCGCCGGCGTCAACCAGCGCCATCGCGGCGGCCGCGGTGGCGATGTTGCCGCCGATCACGTCCACTTCCGGGAAATTCTTCTTGACCCAGCGCACGCGCTCGATCACGCCCTGGCTGTGGCCGTGGGCGGTGTCGACCACGATCACGTCCACGCCGGCCTTCACCAGCGCGATTACGCGCTCTTCGGTGTCGCCGCCGGTGCCGACCGCGGCGCCTACGCGCAGACGGCCCTGGTTGTCCTTATTGGCGTTGGGGTGTTCGCTGGTCTTGATGATGTCTTTGACGGTGATCAGACCCTTCAACTCCCAGGCGTCGTTGATCACCAGCACGCGCTCCAGGCGGTGGGTGTGCATCAGCTCGCGGGCTTCGTCGATGCTGGCGCCTTCCTTGACGGTGATCAGGCGCTCGCGCGGGGTCATGATGGAGCCGACGCTCTGGTCCAGACGGGTCTCGAAGCGCAGATCGCGGTTGGTGACGATGCCGACCACTTTGCCGTCTTCGATCACCGGCAGACCGGAAATCTTGTGATGGCGGGTCAGCAGCACCAGATCGCGCACCAGCATGTCCGGGGCGATGGTGATGGGATCCTTGACCACGCCGCTTTCATGGCGTTTCACCTTGGACACTTCGCTGGCCTGTTTCGCGGGATCCATGTTTTTGTGCACGATGCCGATGCCGCCTTCTTGAGCCATGGCGATGGCGAGACGGGCTTCGGTCACCGTGTCCATGGCGGCGGACACCAGGGGCAGGTTCAGGGTGATGTTGCGGGTAAGCTTGGTGGAGAGAACTACGTCGCGCGGCAGAACTTCAGAATGGGCCGGGACGAGGAGAACGTCGTCGAAAGTATAGGCTTTCTCGATGATACGCATCTTGGCGTTTCCTTTGCGGCAAAGCGGCATTATACCGAGGCATTGTCGCTATTGCAAAAAAAGGGGCTTTCCGCCCGCAACCCTGTTACCTTTTTGCTCGCAGGCCGCGCAGGCCTTACAATTTGAGTATCTGCAGCGCATTCGGGTCAGGGAGTCGATGATGAAGTCAACCTTAGTATGGACCTTTTTGCTGGCTTTGCTGGGCTCCTCCGCCGCCAGCGCGGAAGTCTATGTATGGAAGGACGAGGCCGGAAAAACCGTGTATTCGGACCAGCCGCCGGCCAGCGTCAACGCCCGCCGCATGAATACGCGCGCGCCGGCGCCGGCATCGGCTCCGGCCAAGGAAAGCAAGAAAGCGTCGGGCAAGGACGCCGGCGGGGAAAACGCCAAGATCGCGGCGGAAAACGCCAAGATCGTGGAGGCCAATGCCAAGATCCGCGAGCAGAATTGCCAGAACGCGCGCAATCAGCTGGCCTCGGTGCAGACCAATAGCCGCATCCGCATGCCGGGTTCCAATGCGCTGGCCACCGACGCCCAGCGCAACGAGCTGATTAGCCAGGCGCAGGCCAATGTGCAAACCTGGTGCGGAAAATAAGTGACGAAACCGGTTTTTGACTACAAGGCGGTACTGGCTTCCCTGCCCAATCTGCCCGGCGTGTATCGAATGCTCGACGCGTCGGGCAGCGTGCTTTATGTCGGCAAAGCGATAGACTTGAAACGGCGGGTCAGTTCCTACTTTCAGAAAAACGACCAGTCGCCGCGCATCCAGTTGATGGTGCGCCAGATCGCCAGCATCGAGACCACGGTCACGCGTTCCGAGGCGGAAGCGCTGATTCTGGAAAACAATCTGATCAAGGCGCTGACGCCGCGCTACAACATCCTGTTCCGCGACGACAAGTCCTATCCCTATCTGATGCTGAGCGGTCACGCCTTCCCGCAAATGGCCTATTACCGCGGCGACCCCAAGCGGCCGCACCAGTACTTCGGCCCCTATCCCAACGGCTACGCGGTGCGCGAGAGCATCCAGATCCTGCAAAAGGTGTTCCGGCTGCGCACTTGCGAGGACGCGGTGTTCGCCAATCGCTCCCGTCCCTGTCTGCTGTATCAGATCAAGCGTTGTTCCGGCCCCTGCGTCGACCATATCTCCAAGGACGATTACGCGCGCGACGTGGCCAGCGCGGTGGCCTTCCTGCAAGGCCGTCAGAGCGAGCTGATCGACGGCCTGACCCAGCGCATGATGACGGCGGCCGAGGCGATGGAGTTCGAACAGGCGGCGGAACTGCGCGACCAGATCCAGGCGCTGGCGCGGGTGCAGGAGAAGCAGTTCGTGTCCAGCAACTCCAGCCAGCAGGATTGCGACGTGGTGGCCGCGGTGCAGCAGGAGGGCATGCTTTGCGTCAATCTGGTGATGATACGCGGCGGCCGGCATCTGGGAGACAAGAGCTTTTTCCCGGTCAGCGGGGAGGAGGGGGAACTGGCGGACAGCCTGGAAGCCTTCCTGGCCCAGCATTATCTGGGGGCGCCCTTGCCGCCGGCCATCATCATCAACGGCGAGATTTCCGAGACCCTGCGCCAGCATCTGGAGCGGCAGGCCGAGCGCAAGCTGGCCATCGCCAGCAATCCCATCGGCGAACGACGGGTGTGGCTGGAAATGGCGGAGAAGAACGCCGCGCTGGCCATCATGCAGCGGGCTAGCAGCAAGGCCACCCAAAACCAGCGGCTGGCCCAGCTCAACGAGGTGCTGGAATTGGAGGGCGCCGGCCGTTTCGAGTGCTTCGACATCAGTCACACCATGGGGGAGGCCACGGTGGCGTCCTGTGTGATCTACGACAAGGGCGCGATGCAGCCCGGCGAATACCGGCGCTACAATATCGAAACCGCCAAGCCCGGCGACGATTACGCGGCGATGCGCGAAGTGTTGTCACGTCGCTACGGCAAGCTGGCGGCGGGCGACGGCAAATTACCCGACGCGGTGTTCATCGACGGCGGCAAGGGGCAGGTGGGCGTGGCTTTGGAAGTGTTCGCCGAAATCGGCCTGAACCTGCCCATCGTCGGCATCGCCAAGGGCGAGGAGCGCAAGCCGGGCCTAGAGACCTTGATCCTGCCTTATCTGGACAAGAGCCTGCAGCTGCGGCAGGACCATCCGGCGCTGCATCTGATCCAGACGGTGCGGGACGAAGCCCACCGCTTCGCCATCACCGGCCACCGCGCGCGGCGCGCCAAGGCGCGCACCGCGTCCACGCTGGAGGAGATTCCGGGCGTGGGCGCCAAGCGCCGGCAACAGCTGCTGATGCGCTTTGGCGGCCTGCGCGGCGTGACCGCCGCCAGCATGGACGACCTGGCCCAGGTGGACGGCATCAGCCGCACCCTGGCGGAGAAGATTTACAACGCGCTGCATTGATTGCCGGCGCGCCATCGTTTATACACTGTAACCATTGCCGTGCGTCCCGTTGTGGCTTGGGGCGGACGCGCAGTTTTTGACCGAGCCGCAAACAATAAGATTACTGACACCGATGCCCTTCAATTTGCCGATATTCCTAACCTGGCTCAGGGTTGCCCTGATCCCCATCTGCGTAGCGGTCTTCTTTTTGCCGGATTCCGTGCTGCTGCTGGAAAGCCGCAACCAGGTAGGCGCCGCCATCTTCGCCTTGGCGGCCATCACCGATTGGCTGGACGGCTATCTGGCGCGCAAGTTGGGTCAGACCTCGGCCTTCGGCGCTTTCCTGGATCCGGTGGCGGACAAGCTGATCGTCGCCGCGGCCTTGATCCTGCTGGTGCAGATGGGGCGCACCGAGGGCTGGATGGCGATGATCATCATCGGCCGGGAGATCGCCATCTCCGCGCTGCGGGAATGGATGGCGGAGATGGGCACCCGCAAAAGCGTGGCGGTGGCCTATATCGGCAAGTTGAAAACCGCGGCGCAAATGGTGGCGATTCTGCTGTTGCTGTATGCCGGCCCGCTGCTGCCGGGGGTTTCGACATTAATTTTGGGCAATGCCTTCATGGTGGTGGCGGTGATTTTGACTTTGTGGTCAATGGTTTATTACCTGAGGATGGCCGCCAAGGAGTTTTCCGGGAAAAAAATTGATGTTTGAAGTGTTGACAGTGACTGATAAATCCTTATAATTCGCATCTCTCAGCGCTGCTCCAGCAGCAGCGAAGAGAAAGCAGAAGTATTGCAGCAGTTTTGAATGCGGGAATAGCTCAGTTGGTAGAGCGCAACCTTGCCAAGGTTGAGGTCGCGAGTTCGAGCCTCGTTTCCCGCTCCAAATCCTCTGCAATAGCGTTATGCGACGCGGGAATAGCTCAGTTGGTAGAGCGCAACCTTGCCAAGGTTGAGGTCGCGAGTTCGAGCCTCGTTTCCCGCTCCAA
>NZ_JAMZGH010000120.1:0-771 GCF_024158805.1 Chromobacterium sp. S0633
CGGACGCGCTGCGCGACTGGTGGCGCGCGCGGCTGCAATCCTTGCCGGCCACGCGGCTGGCGCGGGAGCCGGACGGCGACGCGGCGCCGGCGGAGGTGCCGATTTCGGCCGCAGAGTCCGCCGGCCTGGAAGCGCTGGCCGCGCGCGCGGGCGCCTCGGTGAAAAGCGTGCTGCTGACGGCGCATCTGCTCGCCTTGTCGCGCATCTGCGGCAGGCCGGCGGTGACGAGCGGGGTGGTGTTCAACGGCCGCAGCGAGGGCGCGGACGGCGACCGGGCGCTGGGCCTGTTCCTGAACAGCCTGCCGCTCGGCTTCGACTTCCCGGCCGGCGCCTTCGACGCGGTCGCGCTGGTGCGCGCGGTGCAGGCGGCCGAGCTGGAGGTGTTCAGCCGCCGGCGCTATCCCTTGATCGAACTGCATCGGCAGGTGGGCACGGTGTTCGACGCGCTGTTCAACTTCACGCACTTCCGCGCGCTGGAGGACGCGGTGCGCGACATCGAGGTGTCCGACGGCTACGCGAGCGACACGACCAATGTGCCGCTGGTGGTGCAAAGCAGCTTCGACGGCCGGCAAGGCGTATTGCGGATCACCCTGGTGCCGTCGCGCGGGCATTTCTCGACGGAGACCGTGCTCCGCTTCGTCGCGGAGTACGCGGCGGCCTTGCGCGCGCTGCTCGGGGAAACCACGGCGCGGGACGCGGACGCAGGCGGCGCGAGCAGGGCGGACGGCGGCGAGCGCCGGAGCCTGGCCTCGGCGGCCGCCACGCCGGCGG
>NZ_JAMZGH010000121.1:0-757 GCF_024158805.1 Chromobacterium sp. S0633
AGCGGCTTGTTGGATTCGTCGTCGTAGAACACCGTGCGGTAGCGGAAGTAGTCGGTCCACGGCTCGCGGGTGCCAATCCAGCTGGAGTACATGAACCAGGCGCGCGAATCGTGGATGTGCTCGTCGTACAGCAGCACCAGATCGCGCAGCTCGCGTTGGCCGAACAGGATTTTTTCCTTGGCCTGACCGCCCTCGCGGATGCTGGCGTACTCGGCGGCCTCGTCGTCGCTGTTGAGCAGGTAGACGGTGCCGCCCAGCAGCAGGTCCAGCACTCCGTCGATGACGCTGCTGGGGTCGCCGGACAACTGCCACTCCGGCACATAATCCTTGCGGAAGTCCTTGGCGCCGTGCTCCAGCTGCTGCTGGTCGATCACCGGCTCAAAGCCCTTGTCGATATTGACCCGGGTGGCCACGCCCGGCCGCGTCACCATCTGCTCGCTGCCGTCCTTGGCCTTGCCGCCGTCCGGAATCGGCTTGCCGGCGGCGGCTTTGGCTATCAGTTCGCGGTCATCGTTGAGTTGCTTCTGTTGCTCCGGCGACAGTATCGGCGGCGGCTTGTTGTCGCGCCGGGCCAGATCTTCCTGCAATTGCCGGCCATGCTCGCGCTCCAGCGCCTGGCGCAGCGGCTTGGGCTGGTCCTTGCCGTCGCAACGCTTGAAATAGTCCTGCCGCGCCTGATCATGTTCGTACTCGTAAATACAGCGCGACCCGGCAATCCAGCGGTGGATGCGCCAGCCGGTGATCCAGGCGATCTGGC
>NZ_JAMZGH010000122.1:0-701 GCF_024158805.1 Chromobacterium sp. S0633
TTGTCGTCGGGGCTGAGGTCGGTGGTGACGCTGCTCAGCCGGTTCTGCTCGTCGTAGCCGTAGCGGGTGCGGGTCAGGGTCTTGTTCTGCTCGCCGTCGCGGTACACGCTGCGCAGCTGGCTCAGATGGCCCTGGGCGTCGTAGTCGATGAACAGCGTCTCGCCGTCGGCGCTGCGCAGGCTGACGATGCGGCCGGCGCCGTCGTAGCCCAGCGCGACGGTCTGGCCGTCGCGGCTTTGCACTTGCTGCAGCCGGCCGGCGCCGTCGTAACGCTCCTGGCTCTGGCTGTCGCCGTCGGTCCAGATCCAGGCCTGGCCGTCCCAGCGCACGGTGTCTTCGGCCCCGGCGCCGCCTTGCGCCAGGTAGAGGCCGCGCGCCGCGTCGTAGCGGTACAGGGTGTCGCTGCCGTCCTCGGCCTGACGGCGCAGCTGCGAGCCGGCGCTGCCCGGGGCGCCGCTGAAGTCGAACAGCTGGCGGCTGTAGCCCAGGCGCCAGTTGCCGGCGTCGCCGCCCTGCCCCTGGCTGTTGTAGGTGCGGACCAGCTGGATCGGCAGCCCGTTGCCGGCGAGGAATTCGTCGCGGCGCTGCAGCACCAGATTGCCGTTGCCGGCGTTGACGTAGACCCGTTCGCCGCCGCGGCCGAAGGCGGCCTCGCCCAACTGACCCTGCCCGCCCAAGGCCGCCAACGAACTGTTCTGCAA
>NZ_JAMZGH010000123.1:0-700 GCF_024158805.1 Chromobacterium sp. S0633
ACTGGCCCGCGCCGAGGGCATCGCCGTCGACAGCGTGGTGGTGGCCGACGACGTGGCGCTGCGCGACACCGTGGAGCCGGCGCGCAGGCGCGGCATCGCCGGCACGGTGCTGGTGCACAAGATCGCCGGCGCGGCGGCCGCCTCCGGCGCCGGCCTGGCCGAGGTCGCCGCCGCGGCGCGGCAGGCTGCGGAACAGGTGGCCACCATGGGCGTGGGCCTGGGCGCCTGCACGGTGCCGGCCACCGGCCGCCCGGGCTTTCAACTGGACAGCGGGGAGGCGGAACTGGGCCTGGGCATACACGGCGAAGCCGGCGTGCGCCGCGTGGCGACGCCATCGGCCGCCGATTTGTGCGCGACGCTGCTGGACGCCATCTTGCAAGACCGCGGCTGGCGTTCGGGACACAGGGTGGCGCTGCTGGTCAACGGCCTGGGCGGCACGCCGCCGATGGAGCTGGCCATCGTCGCCCGCGCCGCGCTGGCGCATCTGCGCCTGCGCGGCCTACAGGTGGAACGCGCCTGGAGCGGCAACTTCATGACCGCGCTGGAAATGCCCGGCTGCTCCTTGTCCCTGATGGCGCTGGACGATCAGCGCCTCAACTGGCTGGATCAAACCACCCTGGCGCCGGCCTGGCCCGGCTCAGGCCGTCTGCCGGCGCAACGCCAGCTACGCGCCGCGCCGCCGCGCGACGCTTTCACGCCC
>NZ_JAMZGH010000124.1:0-673 GCF_024158805.1 Chromobacterium sp. S0633
TCGAAGATTTGCTGCACGCTGCCCTGTTCGCGGATTTCGCCGTGACGCATGACGATGACTTCGTCGGCGAACTCGCCCACCACGCCCAGATCGTGGGTGATGAACAGCACCGCCATATCGTGTTTCTTCTGCAGGTCCGCGATCAGTTGCAGGATCTGCTTCTGGATGGTCACGTCCAGCGCGGTGGTGGGTTCGTCGGCAATCAGCAGCTTGGGTTCGCAGGCGATGGCCATCGCGATCATCACCCGCTGCTGCTGGCCGCCGGACAGCTGGTGCGGGTAGCTGTCCACCTTGCTTTCCGGTTCCGGCAGGCCCACTTCGCGCAACAGTTCGATCGCGCGCCGGCGCGCGGCGCGGCGGCCCAGCTTGGCGTGCAGCATCAAGGCTTCCATGATCTGCTCGCCCACGCTGAACACCGGGTTCAGCGAGCTCATCGGCTCCTGGAAGATCATCGCGATGTCTTTGCCGCGCAGCGCGCGCATCTCGGCGCCGCCGGCCTTGAGCAGATCCCGCCCTTGCAGCAGGATCTGGCTGTCCGGGTGGATGCTGGCGTGCTGCGGCGACAGCAGGCGCATGATGGCCATGGAGGTCACCGATTTGCCGGAGCCGGATTCGCCCACCAAGGCGACGGTGCGCTTGGCCGGGATGTCGAAGCTAACGTCCTTGAGCGCCT
>NZ_JAMZGH010000125.1:0-628 GCF_024158805.1 Chromobacterium sp. S0633
CCAGTAGCAAGCAAGCCAGTAGCAAGCAAGCCAGTAGCAAGCAAGCCAGTAGCAAGCAAGCCAGTAGCAAGCAAGCCGGCAGCAAGCAAGCCGGCAGCAAGCAAGCCGGCAGCAAGCAAGCCGGCAGCAAGCAAACCGGCAGCAAGCAAACCGGCAGCAAGCAAACCAGCAGCAAGCAAGCCAGCAGCAAGCAAACCGGCGGCTCCCAAAACTGTTAGTGCTGCGCCTGCGGCGGCCAAGCCGGCGCCTACGACAGCGACGCCTGCGTCCGAGGCTGCCGCGCTTCCAGCGGGTCAATCGCTTGCCGGCAAGTCGCCGGTGGGCGAGGCGTCTCCCGCCTCGCGTCAACGCAGGCCGGCGGCGCGGAGGAGCAATAGCAAGCGCCGTAGCGAGGACTGACCTCTCCGGAGCGCTTCTATATAAAAAGGTATAGCAAGCCATGACGGGCCGGCGTTTCGCCGGCCCGTTTTTCATGGTTCGGCGGGGTGGTTGAGGCGTGTCAGCAAATACCCCTTTCGGATATTGCTTGCCGCATCAAGGGTTTGGCCTGCGGGGTCCGCTTTTGTTGAGGTTTTTCTCGCAAAAGGTGTTGACGGGTTTAGGGGGCTGACGTATAGTTCGCCTCCTC
>NZ_JAMZGH010000126.1:0-617 GCF_024158805.1 Chromobacterium sp. S0633
ATCTGGTCCGCGTCCGCCTGCTCCACCACCTCGCCCTTGTTCATCACCATCACCTGGTCGGAGATATGTTTCACCACCGCCAGATCGTGCGAGATGAACAGATAGGACAGGCCGTATTCGTCCTGCAGGTCTTGCAGCAGGTTCAGCACTTGCGCCTGCACCGACACGTCCAGCGCCGACACCGATTCGTCGCAGATCAGCACTTCCGGCTTCAAGGTCAAGCAGCGCGCGATCGCGATGCGCTGACGCTGGCCGCCGGAGAATTCGTGCGGGTATTTCTGCAGCGCCCCGGCCGGCATCCCCACCTTGTCCAGCAGTTCCTGCGCCAGCTTGCGCCGTTCGCCGCCGTCGCGGCCAATGCCGTGCAGCTGCATCGGTTCGCTCAGGATCTGCTCCACGGTGAAGCGCGGGTTCAGCGAGGCGTAGGGGTTCTGGAAGATGATCTGGATACGCCGCTTGTAAGCGTGGAAGGCCTTGGCGTCCATGCCCAGCAGGTCCTGGCCGTGGAACAGCGCCTGCCCGCCGCTGGCCTGGTGCAGCCGCACCAGGGTCAGACCGACGGTGGTCTTGCCGGAGCCGGATTCGCCGACGATGCCCAGGGTTTTGCCCTTGGCCAG
>NZ_JAMZGH010000127.1:0-611 GCF_024158805.1 Chromobacterium sp. S0633
GCGAGGAGATCCTTGCTGGGCGTAGGCATTTGCCAGTAATGCGGGTAGGTGCGGCCGGGGCAGAAGCGGACGAAGGGCAGCAGTGCGCTTTGTTGTTCCAGAGCGTTCAGTTTGTAGCGACGGCGCGGGGGAAAGTTTTGAGCGTGTTGCATGGTGTTTCTCCTGCTGTGACACAAGATAAACCACCTGCCGGGTGAGGCTGAGGTGAGGCAGGCGCGTGGCAGGATTGGCGTACCGGACTTAACTATCAAACCGGCGAGTGCATGGCACTCCCCCACCACGCACCTGCCAAGAGTGCGTAGGCATAGAAAAACTGCTTGCGCAGTGCTCCGCGCAAGCAAATCGATAGTTAAGTAACGGGACGCCAATCCCGTGTGCCGCTTGTTTTGGCGGCAACGTGGGGATTGTTGCCGAGGGGGCGGTTGGGGTCAAGGTGGGGCGGTTGCTTTGCTTGAGCGTGGCTTACTTGTTGAGTGATCTGGTTTTGAATCCGCTGCGCGGATGATGATTTTGATTGCCGGGGCTGCCCGGCGAGCAGGAAGGGGAACAACTCGGCCAAATTCCCTATCACTGAGCGAATCAAAGATTCGCACGTAGACACCCCAAAGGCC
>NZ_JAMZGH010000128.1:0-604 GCF_024158805.1 Chromobacterium sp. S0633
GTGGCCGCCGCCGGCTGATTGCCGCCGATGTGAACGATCTGCGGCTGGTCGCGCCAGGCGACCGGTTGGGTGACGGAAGCCGCTTCGCCCGGACGGAAGGCGCCGACCACCGCGCCCAGTGATTGGCCGTTGGCGTCGAGACGATCGAGCTCATACTCCCAGGTCTGCCCGGCGGCCAGGCCGTAGTTGGACGGCAGGAACTGGAACCAGCCCTTAAAGCCGGTGGCGGCCAGCACCTGGCTGGCGCCCCACTCGCCGCCCGGGGTGCGGAAACGCAGCCGCGAGGACACCGCGGCCTCGCCGAGATTGGTCAGATTGACCCAGCCGGTGCTGTACATGAAGGCGCTGTCGACGGCGGCCTCGCTCTGAGAGATGGTGGGCGCGCTGTCGTTGAGGTTCATCGTGCCCTGGCGGGTGTTGAGCACCTTGCCGGCGGCGTCCATGGCGACGTAGCGGAATTCGTACGCTTGGCGCGCCATGCCGGACCAGTCGAGGGCGAATTGGCCCTTCACATTCTCTCCATTGGCCTTGAGTTGCGGCACATAGACGTACTGCCAGCCGGCATTGCTGCCCGCCGGGCGGGTGTAGAGCAGCATCTGGGTGG
>NZ_JAMZGH010000129.1:0-604 GCF_024158805.1 Chromobacterium sp. S0633
GAGATCCTTGCTGGGCGTGGGCATTTGCCAGTAATGCGGGTAGGTGCGGCCGGGGCAGAAGCGGACGAAGGGGAGCAAGGCTTCCTGTTGTTCCAGGGCGTTCAGTTTGTAGCGACGGCGCGGGGGAAAGTTTTGAGGGTGTTGCATGGTGTTTCTCCTGCTGTGACACAAGATAAACCACCTGCCGGGGGAAGGCTGAGGTATTGGGCAGGCGCGTGGCAGGATTGGCGTACCGGGCTTAAACCAAACCGGTGAGTGCATGGCACTCTCCCACCATGCGCCTGCCAAATGGCGCGGCCATGGTAAAGCAGCCCGCGCTGTATCCAGCGAGGGCCAGTTGGTTTAAGCGGACGGGACGCCAATCCCGTGTGCCGCTTGTTTTGGCGGCAACGGGGGGATTGTTGCCGAGGGGGCGGTTGGGGTCAAGGTAGGGTGGTTGGTTTGCTTGAGCGTGGCTTACTTGTTGAGTGATCTGGTTTTGAATCCGCTGCGCGGATGATGGTTTTCATTGCCGGGGCTGCCCGGCAGGCAGGAAGGGGAATTTGCTCGGCCAAATTCCCCTTCACCCCAAAGGCCGCCCTGCAAGCCTGGCCTACGGCTTCCC